>JAIELR010000081.1 GCA_019752835.1 Gammaproteobacteria bacterium
AACTGGGTTTAATGTCATCATTATCAGGAATAATCCAAATTTGTAAAAGATGGACTATTTCACTACTAGAATGATTAAATTCACTATGCTCTATGCCCGTTCCTGCCGACATGCGTTGAACTTCACCGTGTCGTATGAGTGAACCAGTTCCCATACTATCTTCATGAGTCAATGCGCCACTGACAATATAGGTAATAATTTCCATATTTTGATGAGGGTGTCTACCAAAACCGCTATTGGGCTGGACAGTATCCTCATTGATCACCCGTAAATGACTGAAAGCCTTATATTTGGGGTCATAATAATCCCCAAAAGAAAAGCTATGAAAGCTTGTGAGCCAATCGGTCTGAGTTTTACCCCGCTCGTTGGCTTTTCGTATTGTTATCATATGTAAACTCCTTTGCATTCAAATATATAATTTAGTCTAGATGATAGAACTGTAGTGTAATTCCTCTTCTGATTATAGACTATAGTATATTGAGATATAATAAGTAAGTACCCACATGAGCACATATTAAATGTACGAATTAGCCCCTCTTATTAAAGACCTCGCCGTCGTTTTGGGCATTGCTAGCCTCGTGACTCTCTTATTTCAAAAAATACACCAACCTGTTGTTTTAGGCTATCTCATCGCGGGTCTCATTATTGGGCCCTATACCCCACCAGCAATATTAATTACAGATCAAGCCAGTATACAAACTTTATCCCAATTAGGGGTTATTTTTTTAATGTTTTCTCTTGGCCTGGAGTTTAGTTTTCATAAACTTAAACGTGTAGGCGTTTCTGCCGTTATAACTGGTTTAATCGAAGTGATACTCGTATTTTCTATCGGTTTATTGATGGGTATTTTTATAGGATGGTCATTTGAAAACAGCCTATTTCTAGGAGCAGGATTGGCGATCTCGTCCACCACCATTATCATTAAAGCATTAGAAGAGTTAAATCTAAAACATAAGCGATTTGCTGAATTAGTTTTTGGCATACTTATTGTTGAAGATTTATTAGCCATTTTAATTTTGGTCGGTTTATCAATGGTTGTTACCACACGATATTTTTTTTCAGTAACACTACTAATTGCAGCATTTAAATTAATATTAGTTGTAGGTGGTTGGTTTTTAATAGGTTATTTCCTCGTTCCAACATTATTAAATCGTGTAGCTCGTTATCTCAATGAAGAAACATTAACCATCGTATCAGTGGCGTTGTGTTTGTTTTTGGTTTGTTTAGCCAGTTATTTTAATTATTCGACTGCATTAGGTGCTTTTATAATGGGATCTATTTTAGCTGAAACAACTCTGGTTTCCAATATCAAAAAAGTAGTGCTACCTATTCGGAATATTTTTGCTGCCGTATTTTTTGTTTCTATAGGTATGTTAATTAACCCTAAAATCATTATGGAACACTGGATATTAGTTTTATTGCTCACATTCGTCACCATTGTCGGTAAAATTATAACAACTGGTCTTGGTGCCTTATTAACTGGCCAAAGCCTTAATACGTCAATACGAATAAGCTTTAGCATGGCGCAAATTGGGGAGTTCTCTTTCATTATAATGGCACTGGGGGTTTCTCTTAACATAATTAATACGGCGCTTTATCCTATCATTGTTGCAGTATCGGTTATTACGACGTTCACCACGCCTTATTTTATTCAATTATCGAGTTATATTGCTGAAAAAACAGATAAAAACATTCCGAAATCGATCAATTTGTCACTGAATAATTATTCGGCATGGATTTATCGAGCACAAACTGGTGTTAATCAAAAAAATCCTTATGGTAAAATTATAATTCGATTAACAATAAATAGCTTAATTGTCGCTATTATTTTTACGTTGGCAAATCATTTATTGTTGCCAGAAGTAAAGTTATTAATGATCTCACCCCTCATTAGTAAAGCCACCACAAGTATTTGCGCATTATTATTATCTTCCCCTTTTATTTGGGGAATATTAACTGCAACTCAAAATATTTCATTCACAACAACGCATAAAAACACGTCTCGATGCTTATTTTTTGGTTGCTGCTTAATTGTTGCAGTCGAACTTTTTTTATTAAGTATAATTTATTTCAAACATCTACTCGTCAGTTTTTTTGTACTTATTATAGCAACAATATTTTTTTTATTTTTATATAAATTTCTAGAAAAATATTATCAATTTTTTGAAAGACATTTAATAAAAAATTTAAGTGGCAAATCTATTCATCATAGGCGTTATAAAGAATTAGCCTTATGGGATGGTCATTTGATGGAAGTTTGCATCAGTGCTCGCTCACGCTTTGTCGGACGAACATTAGAAAAACTACAAATCAGAGAAAAATATGGTATTAACATTGTTATTATTTCTCGTTCTACTCAGATTTTGTATACGCCTACAGGAGCAGAGCTTATTTGCGCTCTCGATAAATTAATTGTATTAGGTAATGATACACAAATTGAAAAATTTCGAATTAAGGCAGAAAAAGATATACAAGAAGATCTAAGTCCGCACGATTTACTAGCTAATTTTTCCTTAAAAGCTGTTTTGATTAAAGACGCTCACCCAGCCCTCAACAAGTCGATTCGTGAACTAAATTTGCGTAAACACGCACAAGCCCTAGTCGTAGGACTTGAGCGTAAAGGCAAACGAGTGTTAAATCCGCCATCAACAACAATACTTCAAGTAGGTGATTTACTACTAATTGTAGGAAATGAGGAAATGCTAAACAAACTATAATGCACAGAAGTTTAGCGATTTTGTTTTCTTTTTATTGCTAACAAAATGATGGCTATAATAATCAATCCTATTGCCAACCATGCTGTATAGGTAGGATGCTCACCAAAAATTAACCAACCCCAAAATAAGCCAGTAACCCCCACAACACCACCTACCATGCTGTAATAGACTGGACCTGCCATTTGAATAAGACGAAAGAAAATGACATAACCCAAACTGGATAATAATATTTCCAAAATAACTAACCAGCCAGCAACAGAAAAAGGTGGCCACAAAGAATAAAATGAGTGTGTAGCTAAGACCATGGGCATTAATAAAATGCTAGACATAATCATCATGCCTGCGGCAGAGACTAAAGCACTCGAAGGCACATTTTTTTGAGTACCGATATAGATGGTACACAATGCAAACATAAGTGGCGCAACTAATGCTAATGTCGGCCATAAACCAAAGGGATCATTAGGAATAGCTGCATAACGTAAGACCAACAATAAAATACCAATAAAGCCTACAGCAACAGCAAGCAACCGATACCAACGAAAAGACTCTTGTTTACAAAGTAACGCTAAAGGATAAATAAAAATAGGCGCTGTGTTGACTATAATGGCCAACATCCCCGCTGGAATATGCCTAGCAGCAAAATACATCGTACTGTTAGGAATAGCCACACCAACTAGACCACAGATCAGATAAAAATGCCAAGGCGCAGAGCGAAGTGTCATTTCCTTCGAATAATTTTTAAGAGCGAACAATGTTAATAAAATAGCCGGCCCTAAGGATTGCCAAAATGCATAGCCGAAGGCAGGAACGCCATGCGTCACCGCAAACCGGGCGATAACATAGCCCGAACCCCAAAGAATACCGAGTGACGTTAAGAGTAAGAATGGAATAAGTATCATTGTTTATTTATGCATCTCATAGGGTGATTTATACTTGCTCATGATAACCGATTAAACGGACGTATGCCCTCATTTATTAACAGAATTATGGTAGATGTCAAGTCTGTTAATCAATATAATGATTTAAGAAAGGCGCGCTGGTTTTAGACATATACCACAGGGATTTTCAGGAATGAACAAAAGGCTCTTAATAGTAATTTCGGGATTGCTAAGCTTGTCTCAGGCGGCCTTTGCAGATATCAATGAACCCGAAAATCCTTGTTCCTCTGCAGCTTCTTTATTTTCACTCGTTGACCGCCCCAGTAAGGCTGATAGCTCGTGCACTATTCCCTATGGGGATATGATGTATGAAATGGGTTATCAATATCTTGATCTAATAGGCGGTGGTAATTTACAAAATTTCCCGCAAATAACCTTACGAGCAGGACTCCCAGAAAATACCGAAATTTTTGCGCTATTGCCAAGCTATAATGTGCAATCAATTGCACCAACCACCGGTTTTGGCGCCACTACCTTAGGTCTAAAACACGTATTTCATTATAGCCAGCAATGGATTTGGACAGCAGAAGCTCTCCTTACACCAACCAGTGGAAGTGCCGCCTTTGGCGACGATGGTGCCAGTTATACCATTAATGGTATTGCGGCATACACAATCAATAACTCATTAAGTGCCACCTTCATGCTAGGCTTTAGTTCTCAAACACTACCGGAGCTTTCAGATGGACAACGTTTTACGAGTCTCAATCCAGACGCATTGCTTTCTTGGCAAATCAATAATAAATGGCTATTATTTGGTGAGACCTATGCTCAAACTAAAACAGGGCCTGATCAAGGCGGCGGTTTGGATGTGGATGGCGGGGTCCAATTTCTTGCGGCAAAAAGAGTAATTCTTGATGCCGAGGCAGGGCAACGAATCTCTGGTGAGATTGGTGGGTATAATAATTATTTCGGATTTGGTTTGGCAATTTTATTGGGGTAGTTATAAAAAAGGGGAATATTATGTTGTCAATTAAGAAAATTTATGATGCAATTCCAGAGAAATATAAAATTACGATTAACGATGTAGAGCAAGACCCTTCTGCTCCTGAGAAATATACCTTTAATTATACAGAGCAAGATCATTCTATTAAATTTATCTTATACGAACCTGTTTTGATGGAGATCGCGATAGGCGAGTTTCCTTCAGGTAACTTAGAACTATGTTTTAACTATACAGACATTACAGACCTTGAAGCAGGGAAAATATTCATTGTTAAATTCATTCAATTTTGCTCAGAAAATAAAATAATTCAACGAACTAGTCAAACATCAAATAAAATTTCAACTTATGATAAAAAACTAGAAAATGTTGAACAAGATGCATTCAAACTAAACTTGCCCATTAACGATGAGAATAAAGACTTAAAATCAATTATTAATTTTTTAAAAAAAGAACTAGGGGAAAACAGTCTAAAAACTGAAAACCTACTAAACATCTTAGATAATGCTATTTTTGATGCTAAAAACATAATAATTGAGGAAGATATTACTAGCATGGGTGTTTTTTACAAAATCATGCGCGTGCAAAATTTATACGACACGAATGATATTGCTAAGCGTATTGAAGAAGAAAAAAAAGCGGCTTTAGAAAGTGGAAATATATTTTTAACGTTAAAAATCCTCTCTGATGGTAAGAATAAGCCTGCTAGAAAATCTTCTGCTAAAATATCTTTTGGTATTGGCTTACCAAGCGAGGGAAATCCAAGCAAACAAATTTCTATTGAAAATTTAGAGAACATAATAAAAGAAATTAGAAATATTCCCTCATTCGACTATATTGGTGACAATATATTTTTTGCAGATGGAGCTGTTTTAACGTTTTATCTTAACGAACAAGCCGCCGATAAGGAGGATCAACAAGTTAATAAAGAAGGACCTGTCAATGTAATTCCTCTTAATAGAATTAATAATATCGAAGATATTATCGAAATTCGTTATGTTAGCGATGAAATTGGTTTCAGTGTTTTTACTAAAGTAGACGTTCCTCCCAATACCGTCCTTGGCCCTTATGCTGGAATACTTGGTTTGCCCAATACTCGACGAGGATATGGGCTAAAGGATAACACGTTTCCTACGCTTATTAATTCTGAGCGTTATGGTAATTGGGCGCATTTGGTTAATCATTCCTTTAAAAATACGCCGCCAGATATATTTCTGGCTAATATTGAAGAAAAATGGACAAGCAATCAAGATGGTTACCACGTTCCTGAATTAGTCAGTAATATGACTATCCCTGCAGGTAGGGAACTCTTTTTTGATTATGAACAAGTTTATTGGAATTGGGTTTCAAGGGGTTTAAGCTTATGCCAATTCAAGCGAGATAATAGTATTGTTCGCGTTGCGTCAGGCGAGGCTATTTCTTTTGAAATTAGTGAGAAAAACATGCAGATTTTTAAAAAATATTGCGTCTCTTCTCCAGTATCGTCACCTGGTGAGATCAAAAAAAATATTGAAAATTCTGAAGATACAATTTCTCAAATATTTGTCCAAAAAATAAATAATAACTCTCAACAGCAGCCCGCTATTACGCAAAATAATAATTATAGTGCATCAATGGTAATCTCTAATACTCCGCAAATAGAAGCCAAGTTAGCTAAAGCAGCAGCTGCTTATGGTGCATTTAAAGTGGGATACCAGTCAGTAGATAAAAGAAGCTCTTTCGAAACATCAGGAGTTAGGCTGCAAGCGAAAAATGATTACAAAGCGTTATTGAAGGAAAAAGCGAATATGGATCCTACATCTTATAAGCGGGTAGAAAACCGCTTCGAGAAGTTAAAGGATCCTGAAAATGCGTTTAAAATGAAATAAAGCTAAAGGTAATTTTTTTCTGTTGTGAGCATAGACTCTAAGAAATTTAACTCAAGAAATAAATATTTAAAGGTCTCATGGTTAACAATGTCTCTAAGACACACAAGCAACTCACAGATGTGAGTTGCTTGTGATCGACAAAATGCATCATTCATAAACGATCGGATTAATAAGAAGGTGGACAAAATCCGAGATAGAGAAAAATAACTGCTAGAATGAGAGGCGCAATACCAAACATCCAAATTTTTGGATGGCTTAACATTCTTGCTGCTTTTGCCCGAAGCTCTTCAGCGAAGAATAATCTTAAAATACCCGCAATCAAGGTTATCCAACAGAAAATTGTGACAAGCACAGTCCAGTTAGGTACCCAAGTATTATGCGATAAAACTAAAATAATCCCCAAAATAACCGTGATAATGGCACCAAAAACATATAAACCTTTGTTATGAGTGTCACAAGCCCTAATAGGTAGCTTTAGTCTTAACCAGTTATATGAGTATATCTGACCTGTCAATGTTAACAATGTAAATGGCAACATTGGCGGATGCCTCGTGTTACTACTATGGTGTAAAATAATATATCCTATGTAACTGACCAACTAAGGGGGCCACCCAGACTAACCAAATTTACTTACCATAATCATATTTTA
>JAIELR010000046.1 GCA_019752835.1 Gammaproteobacteria bacterium
GCAATGTTCGGCGCAATTTCAGGTCAAGTGATTGTGGCGAAATTGACCGCTCTACAAGGTTGGCAAGAGCCGTACATTGATGCCGCTATCTTTGGATTATTATTAGCCGCTACTATCGCCATTTTGTTTCCACGGAAAGTAAAGCTTGAAGGTATTCCTTTAAATTATATGGTTTTAACCAAGAAAGTTATTTTAAATCCTCAAACCTGGTTGGCCGGCATCGTGGGCGGTTTATTATTTACCCCCACAGCCGTATTTGCCATGTTATGGGGCGTTCCCTATTTTGAAAATAAATTACATTTAACCGTAGAAATGGCCTCTCATATTACTTCAACGGTGTTTTTCGGTTGGATGGTCGGTGCACCCATTGCAGGATTTATCGCCGATCGCTTAAAAATGTGTAAACCGGTGATGGCCATCAGTGCAGTTTTTCTTTTATTGTCGTTTATTATGATTGTATATTTGCCTGCAACTAAGGAGTTCTCTATTTTTCTTATGTTTGCAGTAGGTTTTTTTTCAGGGGTGCAAATTTTGAGTTTTGCTTTAGCGCATGCCAACAATTCACTTGTCGCACAAGGCACAGCTACTGGGGTATGTAATTTTTTAATTGCCTCAATTGTAGCACTTTCAACTCCTTTTTCAGGTTGGTTATTGCATCTTACCAATCATACATCTCATCCCATTAGCAATTATTCCCTGTCAGAATATCAACATGCCTTATTATTTGTTCCCATTGCATTATGTGTAAGTCTATTCTTGCTTTATTTTGTTAAAGAAAAGAGTGAGTTCTTTGAACAGACAATTGAGATCAAATTGAAGTGAGCAGTAGCCCGTATTAAAACGCTTTAAACGTGCAATTTATACGCAATAAAATGACTGTTAATCCCACGAAGTTTGAGTTTACAAAGGATTGCACGTAATACGAGGCGATGCTTTGTAAATTCAACAAACCCCATATTACGCTTTTATGGTGAATGTTATTGTTACTGCCATATTTGCAATATTAATAAATGATAAGTTCCAAGCCATATTTTCGCTTAAGTTTGGTCTACGGTGCAAAAAATTAATAAGTAGTATAAAGTTGAACGTATTTGCCCATTTAGTGAGGGATTAGAGTGGACTCAAAACAGCTATCACAAAAATGACAAAGGCTTCCGAAGAAGCCTTAAACTCAGCACCAACGCAGATTGTCATCTCGCGCACTGGGCTCGCTGTACTGGGCGGACCTTTGTACAGTCTCGAATGCCTGATGCCATTAAAACAGAGCAGGATACATTTATGATTATACTGTCTTTTAAAATAAAATGCAAAGCATTGATAAACTGCGATCGTGGCCTCGTTGGTCAATATTAGTGCAAAAATTTTTATAAATACTGACTGAGCTTTCCTAAATTAAGGCCATGCAGGATGCATTCATAAATAATTTTCATTTGATCTTTACTCAAAGCATTTGTAAAATATTTCCTTTTTCCTTCGGGTGTTTTTGTTCCAAGACGAATCAAATTAAGCCGTTGAAATCCAACTGTATAAAGCATATCACCTTTGATCCAACTGTCAGAGCGTTGAAAAAAATCAAGCATTGGTAGCGACTGTTTTGGAAGTTTATAGTGATACAGCTGAGTTGGATTTGGTTCTACTGTACTTAATGGAGCAATAGTTACCAGTCCAGATCGGCCTTTTATAGCACCTGTAAGAATAATAACAGGGCGACCTTCTTTTACCATCTCAGGCTTTTTAAATCCTTTGGAAAAATCACAAAATAAAATTTGCCCCGGCCTTGGATGAATAGTTATTGCCACTTTAAAAACCCTTAATATCAAAATCGTACAAAAACTTTATTAAATAAATTATATATGTTTTAAAAGAAAAAAAAAGCATGAATTTTATTCTATAAAAAGACATAATCCGTGCAGTCCTCATCAAACAGGCAAACAAGCTTCTTTAATGTTCACCGCTAAAAAGTTAATAAGTAGTATAAAATTTAACGTATTTGCCTGTTTAATAAGGGATTAGAGTGAACTCAAAATTGAAGTGCGCAGAGTATAACTTGAGTTTCCTGCAGTACTAGAAATTATACAAATTAGGCAGCATATTATTACCACCCGTTAATGTTGTTTTTTGCTTTATGACAATTTGTGATTTCATATAATCTAAAAATAATTGCAATTTTTTAGGAATATTTTTATGACGATATTGCGTTATATAAACAGAAGCATTTTGAAGTTTAACGGATTTTAAAACAGTGACTAATTCACCTGACTTCAAATAAGGCTTGATCATAAATTCAGGTAATAATGCCAATCCTGAACCTGAAACAGCCATCTTCAGTAAAAAATGCGCTCTCGATGCAGAAAAGTGACCATTAACCTCAATCGTTTTTAATTTGTTTTTTTCATAATAAGCCCACTGTTTAATGGTAGATTCATATAAATAATGCAATAAACAGTTATGCTGAGTTAACTCATGGATGTTTTTTGGTTCTCCATGTTGGCTTATATAATCAGGCGAAGCACAAATTTTTATTGTATAGTTGGCATATAAGCTGGATATTAATTTTGAGCTACTTAAATCTTGATCGGTAAAATATAAATCAAAATCTTTTTCAATTAAATCGACATCTTCAGCGGTGGTAAACGAGTGGAGTTCAATAGAAATATCAGGGTGAAGACGCATAAACTTTGCAACCAGTGCTGATGCATTAATATCATTAGCAAAATAAGATGAAAACCCAATTTTTAATTTACCCGTAGGGTGCGACTTGTGCTCTGAAATTTCTTGAACAGCCTCATCAAGCATAGCACCGATGCTGCTGCATTGGTTATATAAAATTCTACCAGCCTCAGTTAAGGAAAGTTGGCGGGTCGTTCGTTTAATGAGGGGATTTTTCAATTTAGCTTCGAGCTGATTGATGCGGCGACTTACGGAGGGTTTAGATATGCCTAATTTTCGAGCAGCACCACTCAGCGTGCCAACTTTAATC
The DNA here is from genome assembly GCA_019752835.1 of Gammaproteobacteria bacterium. The sequence continues at coordinate 2,981 of JAIELR010000046.1, forward strand.
ACTTCGACAAACAATAAAACGTCACTAATAATATCTTCATACATAATTTTTTATCGTCAAATATATTCTTGCTTAAAAGAGTTTAAACCTTATTTACTGAGTAAACAATGTAGCAAAATAAAAATGAATATAGTACTATTTTTACAAGTAATTAAATTTTCTACGCAAAAGAGCCTATTTCATGAACACGATGACCAAATTTGACTTTATTTCCAAAGAAATAAAAAAGACGATGCGAAAAATGGGTATTCCAGGCGTAGCTTTCGGCATATATCATCAAGGTGAAATACAAACCGCTAGTTTTGGTGTTACCAATCTCAATCATCCCTTGCCTATTACGCCGCAAACCTTGTTTCCAATTGGTGCAATCACTAAAACCTTTACAGCCATCTTGGCGATGCGCCTGGTCAAAAGCAATAAACTGGATTTAGATAAACCCATCATACATTATTTACCTGATTTTAAGATGCAAGATGTTGATGTAATGAAAAATCTTACGATGCGCCATTTACTCACGCACACAGGGGGTTGGGCTGGGGATTATTATCAAGAGCAAGGAGAGGGTGATGACGCCTTAGCTAAAGTCGTCGCTGATTTAGTCAAGTTGCCCCAAGAGTTTCCTCTGGGAACATTATTTTCATTTAATAATTCCGGTTTTTATTTAGCAGGACGGGTTATAGAGGTTCTCTATCAGCAACCCTTTGAAACCGCGATGCAAGAAAATATTTTCCAACCATTGGGATTGGACAATACTTATTTTTTTCCTAGAGATTTTTATAGTCAACGCATTAGTATTGGGCATTTTCAAGCGGCAGATGAGCCAATAGAAGTTGTCTCTCGTTATGGTTGCACTCGTATGGCAAACCCCGCAGGAGGAATAGTCACTAGTTTGAACGATCTTTTGCGTTATGCTCAACTTTATTTGCAAAAAGGGAAAAATTATGAGGGAAACAGAATACTTTCCCTAACGAGTATCGCAGAATTGTTAACACCTACTGTCACTATTTATACACATAAAAATAATCAGCAACGTATGGCTTTAAGCTGGTTTTTGAATGAGATAGATGGTATTAAAATTTACTCCAATGCAGGTGGCTTACAAGGACAATGCGCCTTATTGGTTTTTGTCCCTGAGCAAGATTTTGCCTTTGTTTTACTTAATAATTTAGCAATGTCAGGTAAGTTTTTTGAGTTGATAAGCACACAAATTCATTTGCAATATTTGGGTATAACACAGACAACCCCTAAAGCTAAAGTATGGCCGACAGAATTTTTAACCGCCTATCTCGGTACTTATGTAACGAAGTCAGGTGAAAAATTTATTATTGAAAGAAAAGGAAAACATTTACAGTTTCAGTTTTATCCCTCAGAGCAAATTCATCAACAATTAAAATATCCACCCAAGCATGTTGAAAAACTTCCTCCGATTGACATAGGCTTAGTTAATGAAGACATTTGGGTTGCGCTTGGCAATGATTATCCTGGGCTACGTGGGGAATTTATCAGCGATGAAAAAGGCGATATTACCTGGTTTCGCTCCGGACGTTTGGCCAAAAAAGTAAAAATATAAATTGAGAACTCTTGCCTTTTTATATATAAATAACCGTTATACCCATCGCATCTTTAGGTGCGATGGGTATATACACTAACCAACAAGGAAGGCAAATTTATTGTTGTGCATTGTAAGGAGGTTTAGCCCGTTGCAATTGTTGTGCATTGTAAGGATAATTTATCTCCGAAGGGTTTAACATATTAGGTTTAGCCCGTTGCATCTGTTGGGCAAAAAGCATTGGATGGAGTGGATACTGCGTACCATAAATAGCGCTTGATTCGATTTGTGAGTCATTATGTTGATGTTGCAGCAATGAAATACCTGCAAATTCGGTTAATGAAGGTCTCATTAAAGAAGGAACTGGTTTATTATTTTCATATGAAGGAAAAGGAAAAAAATTCAAATTTGAATTACACAAATTGGTTGAAGTTAATACATTCCTTTGCTGGTTCAATGAGTCAGTAGGTGATTGTGAATTGATAAATGAGTGCTGCGGTGCACTATAGATCATAACAGATTCTTGAGGAGCATTGTGGGTAATAATTTGTTCAGGTGAGCAATTATTATTTATTTCAATTGGCGACGAGTCAGTTTTTTGACATTTTTTAGGGCCATCGTTTTTTCTATTAATGGGCTTCCTTTTTTTTATACCCGGATTTTCATAAACAAAATTCGGTCCTTGTGTTTTATAAGAAAAGTCAAAAAAACTAACCTGATTAAGTGGTAAATTATTAAAATTATTACTGTTGGGAGAAAATGGTTTTGTTTGTTGGTCTAGCGGTATTGAAATATTTGAGTTGTCAGGAAAATACGCAGCCTCACCGATGTAATCATTAAAAATTAAATCAATTTTTGGTTGATTAAAAATAAAATTCTGTATTTCGGCTGAAATTTCACAAAAATTTGATTTTGAACCTTTAGAAGGATCTAATAAAGGTAATTGCGCAAGAGAGTTTAAAAAAACACTCAATTCAGTAAAGTCGGTTTTTCTTATTTTAAAAGTCAATATGAAAATGGGTGAGAGTTTTTTTTTCTTAAGATTTGCGCTAAAGGGGAGTTTACCTAGCGTACCGAATAAGTTTATTAACTTGTCGTGATGAATAGAGAAAAAACGTAAAATCAATATCGGACCCTTCACCTTGTATGCTGATGTAAAGAGAATATTAACGGCAGTAATTTCAGATATTTCAGGACGTATTGTTTGATACTTGAGTTTATTGGTTATAATTTTAGTTGTTTTATCTTCAAAATTTTTTTCATATTTAACCCAATTAGTAGGCATTTATTTGTCCTTTTTATTATTTTATATATATAATTTTGTTTATTATGAATTTAAATTATTCTACCCATAATTATTTTGGAAATAGTACAAGCTCCAACAAAAAAAATCAAATTTTTTCTAATAAAAAGCGATGTACTCATTTCTAAAACTTAGGTATGATCAGTTGAATTTAAATAGGTTTAACAAGGAGTAACTCACTATGACAGATATAAAGGCCTCAGTATTACTTTTAGAATTAAATAAACCTAATTCATCTATTCGTTTTATTGATGTGCGTCCAAAAAATGAGCAAAAAAACATGACGTGCAATATCCAGAAGATATAACTGAAACGATGTATTTTGATTCAAATAATCAGGCTGTTTGGTTAGATATTTTGTTACTACTCAGCCTATCAAAAAGTAGGCAGAATGGGTTTTCCGCTGGCAAGGGAAGTCATGGCATCAGCAATGTTAATTTTTTGCTTTCGTAAGGTAGAAAGATAACCAGATAGACGGGCAAACATTTTAGCTCCGTTCAAACTTCGAAATCCCCCACTAATTTTTTGTTTTAATTTAGCCATGCGGATGTCACGCTCGGCTTGATTATTAGTAAAAGGCACGTCAAAATCGCGGGAAAAGTGCAATACCTCTTCTTGGTAATCACGCAATCGATGAAGTAAATTCCGCCCTCTTGGCTGCTTGAGGCGCCCCCGTTTATTAGGCTCTTTTGTGGCAATCGGTAATTCTTTTTCGCCTTCGTCCAAAATGGTTTGATATTTTTTCAGATTCTCCTGATAAACCATTTCAGGTAATTCACTTTTGTTTTCTCGCTGGAATGTATTGACCGTGTGACACCATTCTTTGAGATGAGAGCGCATTTTTCCTGCCCAAATTTGACCCTTCTTCTTCAAAGGATTTTAACTCACGCAAGTGATGAGCATTGCATAGGCTATGCTGCATATGTGTCTATGAAAAATAGGTTTTCCAGTGGTCAAGAACTAAAATACCGTTGAACTCAGACAGTATGCCATGTTCGTCCATCGCTTTTTTTCCACGCTTTTCATGAATATGAAAAGCAGTCAGCTTGTTACTACTCGCCACATGCAACCAATTTAATTTTTTGTTGATTTGCATACCTGTTTCATCATGGTGCAGCACTTTTTGCAAAATCAGGGCAGCTTTCGTCTTTTCCTCAATCGGGAATAAAACCTCATGGGCTTTTCTTTGCGTAGAAAATAAAGTGCCTTCACTGAAGCTACTGCCATAAT
>JAIELR010000125.1 GCA_019752835.1 Gammaproteobacteria bacterium
GTCAAAAAACAGGTGTGAGTGGACGCAAAGTCGTTGCCGAAGTTATTTGGGTTGACGAGCCTGGCCGTCGATTTATTAGAGCTTGCGATATGATCGGTTGGGAAGCGTACTTAAAACAAAAAGGCTGGAAGAATTATCGCGATCGTACTATCGAAATGGTCAAAGAGGGTTTAATCGACCCGGATGATGCCGAAGCCTTGGTTGGTGAAATTAGTGTTTACTCAAGTGAAGAAGGCTTTGATTACACTCGTATTCGCGAAGAAATGACGCTCGCAATGAAACATGAATGATTTTGTAGCCTGGATGAAGCGCACGGAGGCTGTTGTAGGGGCGGCCCCCCGTGGCCGCCCGCCTTTGGGTAACCACGGGGGGTTGCCCCTACAACAGCCTCCGTGCGCTTCATCCAGGCTACGAGTAATATACGTAAGGAACAGATTCCATGGCAGCTAGGCCCCCAAGCAAACCCGCGCTGAAGCTAAAAAAAACAAAAGCTAAACCCCCATTTGACCTTTCTAATGCCATTGAAAAATTGACATTCGGTACGACTGAACAGCAAGCTTTTTTGGAAGATTTGGCGACGCTTGTTGATGATGGCGTGCCTGCCAATAAAGCTATTGCGGTTATCGGACGCGTTGAGAAGGGGCCAAAGCGCAATGTTGCCGATTATATTGGGATGAAAATTGCGCAAGGTAAGGCGATTGCAGATGGCATGGGCGGTTGGTTTTCGCCCGCCGTGATTGAATTGGTTCGTGCCGGTGAACAAGGCGGAACGTTAGGACAAAACATCCGCATGGCGGCAGAATCCATGGGAAAAAAATCAGAAACATTTGCTTCCTTGGCGAGCTCATTGACCTATCCCTTGGTGGTTTTAATTGCGGGCTGCGGCGTTTTAATCTATATGAATCACTCTGTTTTTCCTCAATTTGAATCGATAAAGCCCATTGCAGATTGGCCCAGTAATGGCCAAAACTTAGTGGCGATTGCCAATTTTTTACAAGACTGGTGGTATCTCGTCGTTGCCGGACTTATCGGTTTTGCAGTAGCTGCGGGCATGGCTGTCAGAAATTTAGTGGGTGAGACTCGTGCGGCCTTGGATAAAATTTATGGCTTCACGATCTATCGGCAATTAGCTGCCGCTCGTTTCATGGAAACCATGGGTTTATTGATTGCCAATGGCGTGGTATTTAAACAGGCATTGAAAATTCTGGAGCAGCAGGCATCACCTTATCTCTCCTGGCATCTTATGATCATGGAGCTAAAATTAAGTCGTGGTCGAGGTAATATCGCAGAAGTGCTTGACACCGGCTTGATTAGCGATGAAGATATTGTACGCTTAAAGGCAATTGCCGACGCCAAAGGATTTGAGCATGCGCTAATTCGTCTCGGTAAAGCAGCGGGTGAGCGAGGGGTGCAAATGGTGCGGAAAGTTGGCCGTATTTTGGGTGGTGTTTTTCTCGCGTTGGCTGGTGGCTTTGCGGGGTATATGGTTATGGGGCTTTATTCTGTGGGTTCATCCTTGAGTTAGTATACTCTGCGCACTTCAATTTTCGGCGTTGTTGCTGTTGACCTAAGGGTCAGCCCCGTGCCAATCCAAACACGGGCAACCACGGGGGGATTGCCCCTACGTCAACAGCGCCTAGCCACAAATCCAATCTTGAGTGATATAATATGAAGATGTTTGTTCAAAAGAGAAGACAAAAAATCCGTGGGATAGGCTTGCTTGAGCTCATGCTGACATTGTCACTCCTTGCGGTGATGATTATGGTGGCGGTTGAGTACTACTCCAGTGCTAATACAGAACAAGAAGCAACCACTGTCGTGAACAGTTATAGCACCATAAAATCAGCGGTCGAAAATTATCTGGCGGACAATCCTACGGCAGGAGTCCCTACCATGGCACTCTTAGTCCAAAACGGCTATTTGCCGTCAGTTTACAATACCTCCTTGAATATGTGGGGTGGTACGATTACTGTTACTACAAGTGGTAATGCAGCGTTTGCCGTGGCACAAACCGCAATACCTAAATCAGTGTGTGCAATGGCATATGGTCAGATAGCCGCTACACTGAATAATAATTTGGGCGAGTGTGTGGTTGTGAGCGCAGGTGGCGCGCGGAAGGGTGCTCTGTCTTGCCCTACAGGAAAAGCGAAGGGGACTGCGACATTGTGTTCCGCGTCTTCCACAATAACAGTTAACTATATGCAATGAATGGGAGTTATCAAATGGTCAATATTTTGCGCATTATTAGGCAACGAGGGATAGGCTTGTTAGAGTTAATGCTCTCTCTCGCTATTATTGCTATTTTGTTGATTATGGCAACGCGCTATTACCAAACTGCTAGCAATAACAACGCGATGAACTCAGCGATCGATATGGCGAATGCCGTTAAATCAGGGGTTAAGAATTATATGAATTCCAATATGAACTCAAAAACTTTACCCACGGTGACTGAGCTAGAAACAAATGGATATTTGCCGCAAGCCTATGCCAATCCCGCTTCAGCTAATCCATGGGGGGGTGATATTTGTATTGGTACGCCAGGCGGCACTTGTAGTGATTCAAGTGCAGGTTCTATCTCAAACTCCACTTTTGCTGTTACGATGGCTGGAATTCCAACGGCCATTTGTAATCAGGTAGCGGCCCGAGTTCAGGCCACGCTTGCAGCGGGTGGTGTAGAGACAGCAACTTGCTCGTCAGGCAGCGGCGGCGCTAGTGGAGCAACGTCAAGCACAGAAGATTTAGCGATTATATACTTGTTATAAAATTTAAAGGAAAAAAACTATGTCAAGATTAAATTTGCGCTTATATCGAGGGATTGGTCTGCTCGAGCTGATGCTTTCGTTGGCTATTATTGCCATTTTATTGATTATGGCGACCCGCTACTATCAATCAGCCAGTGCAAACCAAAAAATTAATCAAGCCGTTGATATGTATGCGGCCATAAAAGGTGCCGCGAATAATTATTATCATTCTCAGTCCACAACAGGAACCTATGCCAGTACAATAGCTGAACTAGTGATGGCGGGTTATTTACCGACTTCTTATTTAGATAATGATACGGCAACTGCCTCAGGCACATCAACCATTTCTAGTCCTTGGAATAGCGCAATGAGTGTTAGTGGCGGGGGTGGCCAGATAACAGTGACTATGACGGTACCAGATACGTCTACTTGTCAACAAATGGTCAACCGACTTATGGCAACCATTTCTACTGCGGCAGGTGAATCAATATCCCCAGTGGCAACGAGTTGCGCTGCTGGTCCAGTGGCCGTTACCTATGCAATGAGTTAACAACTGCGATGAAAAAGCACAACGCATTCACCCTCATTGAAGTCCTGCTGGTCTTAGTGGTGATTGCGTTGATTATGCTTGCAGGGGCGGGCCAGCTTCAACGTTATCAAACGAGTCGCAATATCACGCAGGCTAAAGCCACTGTGCAATCGCTTTCTACAACGGTAGTTGATCTATATTTAGCCAATTGTTTCCAAATGCAAAAAAATAAAAAAGATTACGTTTGCCCCAAATCTGTTACAACAACATTGGGTTCCACGGCGGATAGCTCTTTTTGCTCAAATGTTAATAACTTGGTTCCGGTTAATCCTTTTTATACGTATAAAGAGAGCGGTGGCAAGAATTTTGTTATAGCCATTCGTCTTATTAATCCTAACCCTCCACCTGCTTTTCTGCCTCAGCCAGAACTGATGGTTGCATTGCCTATGAGCCGAAATAGCTCGAAAAATCAATCGGTGCTGAATAAGTATATTTCAGCTTTACAGCCGAGCCGAATTGCTTCGTCGAGTGGTTATACAACGCCAACGGGTCAGAGTCAGGGCTCATCGAGTGGTGATGCCTGTTTACAGGGAACCGGGCAACCGCTTTGTTTAGAGTGGATTATTTCACCGAATAATTGGGGCAGCATTACTACGCTTAGTGTCAGTAATCCAGCACTGGCTAATCAATTGCAAGCAGCCGCTACTCAATATGTGCCAACAAAGGCAGAAATAAGTGAAATACAGGCTCAAACGCACAACCAGGGACAATCTATTATTCAATGCCCAGGGCTTCAAGGACTACATACCTATGGAACGAATCATCAGCCATAAATAATATATAAGCAACGATATGCAAACTTCTTTTTCGCTTCTCACCAGTCCATCAAACACCATTACTGGCGTGACCAAACGTACGGCCCAATGTTTAACCAAGCTTGGCTTGCACACAGTGCAAGATATTTTATTTCATTTGCCATTACGTTACCAAGACAGAACCCATGTCACCCCTATGCGTAATTTTATCGTTGGTGAAGAGGTGGTATTACAAGGAACGATTACCAATCAACAACAACTTTATAAACCACGGCTGCAACTTATTGTGCAACTTACTGATGGAACCGGTAGTTGTTATATACGTTTTTTTTACTTTAATGCACGGCAAAAAGCACAACTTAAAATAGGCGAGCGCGTCACATGTTATGGCGAGATACGTTTAGGTCGCCATGGTTATGAGCTCATACATCCAGAGTATCGCATCACAAGTGAGAATAGTTTACCGCCGCTTGAAAATGCTTATACCCCCATTTATCCGTCTACCGAGCATCTCAGTCAAACGACATGGCGTCGTATCACTGACCATGTATTAGCACTGTTACCTCACTCCAGTGATGCACTGGATTTAATTCCAATTGCAGTGCGCGAACGCTATCAGTTACTCTCACTTGGACAAGCCTTGCATTATGTTCATCGGCCACCCACTAATGCCAATATCACGCAGCTGAAAGAGGGTAAGCATCCGGCGCAACAACGATTAGCGTTTGAGGAGTTGCTCGCGCATCAACTGAGCTTACGTTTATTTCGAGAGCAAGTTCAGCGTCAAAAAGCGCCTATATTTAATTTTGATCAAGTAGTCGTTTCTCAATTTTTGGAAAACCTTACCTTTACACTGACTGCTGCACAGCAGCGGGTCTTGAGTGAAATTGCTGGCGATCTCGAGCGACCCTATCCTATGTTGCGATTGGTTCAAGGTGATGTCGGATCAGGTAAAACCGTTATTGCGGCTCTCGCCATGTTATTAGCCGTTCAAAATGGTTGGCAAGCCGCATTGATGGCGCCGACGGAAATTTTGGCAGAGCAACATTATCAAACGTTTCGAGCATGGATGGAGCCCTTGGGAATACGCGTTGGGTTTTTAGCAGGTAAATTGACAGGGAAAGCGAGAGGTGCGGCTATCAAAGGAATACAAGAGGGTGAATATCAGATTATTATTGGGACGCATGCTTTGTTTCAAAAAGACGTGAATTTTGCGAAATTGGGCTTGGTGGTGGTTGATGAACAACACCGTTTTGGGGTTGAGCAACGCCTGGCGCTTCGAAATAAAGGGGCGGAAGCTACGATGTTTCCGCATCAACTTATTATGACAGCCACCCCTATTCCACGAACTTTAGCCATGACGGCCTATGCCGATTTAGATGTTTCCGTGATTGACGAATTGCCCAAAGGTCGAAAACCCGTCAATACCATTGCCGTTTCTAATCAACGGCGTGATGAAGTTATTGCTCGAATCAAAGAAGCTTGTGAGCGGGGGTGTCAAGTTTATTGGGTGTGCACATTAATCGATGAATCGGAGGTGTTAATGTGCCAAGCCGCCGAATCAACGGCCGAAACTTTGAGCGCCGAGTTAGGTTCTGCCGCACGCGTTGGTCTGATTCATGGACGTTTAACCCCGACCGAGAAAGAAACAATTATGCGAGCATTCAAGCAAAAAGAACTTGATCTGTTAGTTGCAACTACAGTTATTGAAGTGGGTGTTGATGTGCCAAATGCCAGCTTGATGATTATTGAAAACCCCGAGCGTTTAGGTTTATCTCAACTCCATCAATTGCGTGGACGAGTTGGGCGAGGCAGCGTCGATAGTTTTTGTGTCATGCTTTATCAATCACCGTTATCATCGATAGCCAAAGAACGTTTAGCCGTCATGCGGGAAACCAATGATGGTTTTATTATTGCCGAACGTGATTTAAGTTTGCGTGGACCGGGTGAAATGCTCGGAACACGTCAGACCGGCGAAATGCAGTTAAAAATTGCGAATTTAGAGCGTGATAATGGGTTATTACCCTTGGTACAACAAGTCGCTGTTATATTGCAACAACAATCACCGCTGTTGATTAAACCGCTGATAAAAAGATGGTTGGGCGAGGCGGAAATGTATGGGCAGGTTTGAGGGGGGGGGAAATCTCAAGAAAGGAAAGAGCAAATTTTACGCTATAATTGCAAAGAAATCAGAATAACCGCTGACCGATGCTTTGCTATTTATCCCAAACCCAGAAACAACGCCAGAAAACGATTGACCTCAAGTAACTCTGAATCGGTTAATTGTCCAAAGGGTTCGCCGATTTTATCTCTTGAAATCGTTTGTATTTTATCTATCATAATTTGAGATTTTTTTAAAAGTCCATTCGTTTCAGATGGCTCTATCGTCAACCGAAACAAGGGCGTTTCTCGAAGCTCACTCGTGATTGGTAAAATTGAAATTGAGGGATGCTCTGCAAATAAATCAGATTGAATAATCAACGCAGGCCTAGGCTTCCCATAATCACCTTGCAACGCAATAGAAACGATTTTTCCTCTCATACCCAGCCTTCCCTATCCGAAAGGGCGTTAAGTCTATCTAAAGTGTCTCTTTCGTGCTGATCGCCGCGCAATAGCATAGACTGTTTTAGGCATTCTTTTGCAAATCCCCTTTGACGAGCATCAGGTATCCACAGTTGAATAGGCCTAAGCCCCGCTTGTCTTAGTTTATCTCTATGTTTTTGAACGCGTTCTACAGTAGATTTTTTCATACCAGTTAGCCTTTTTTGCATGATTACATGTAACATTATGGTTTAAAACTGCACTAAATTCAATAGTCGTAAGATATTATATAAATTGATATAGTCGACACTATATCATCAATTTAGTATTTGTTAGATAAATAAATAATAAGTAATAATTTCTTGCCGTTCCATAGTTATTTCGCAGGCCTCTGCGTGATGTTGCCCAGTGTTCTCAAGATGCAGG
>JAIELR010000235.1 GCA_019752835.1 Gammaproteobacteria bacterium
TTTTCGTACTAAACGCTCACTGATCATGGAATACAGTACGTTTAAGCCCAGTGATTGTTGTGCTACATAAGTGCCATACAATTGCTGGAAATCATCAATGGGGCCGCTGTTATTTTGAAGTTGTTGTGCCGATAAGGGGCCTACTGAATTAGCCAGGCCGGATAAAAACTGCATTAAGATTTGCGCGTTTTTGTTATCTTCCGATAGGGGTGCAATGGTGTTGGTACTTAATAATTTACCGATATTAAATTGTGGTAGCTTTTTAGCAATAAAACCAGCGCCATCGATACTTTTAGGGACTAAATTAGCCTGGTTGGCCGTGTTTAATTGCGCAATCTCATTGCCGATATCACTGTCATTATTTTGCTGTGTTGTCGCGTTAGCGTTATTCGTGTTTTTTTCAGTGGCTGGTGCAACGCCTTTTAAGGCAACAAAGGTAACTGCTCTAGTCAGTTGCCAGTTTAGATTATTAACCCCTTCATTGGATAAGATATTTTGCCAGTTTCCTTTCATACTTTTGGCAAAATCCAAAGGAGTGCCATTAACCAAATTGCTGTTTAACCAGAGAATAAGGCTATTGGTGGCATTTTGGGTATTGGCTGCTTGCTGTTTTTCGACCAAATTTTTTGGATTGGGGGCATTATTATTCGTAATGGCAGCATGAGTCGTTAAGCTCAAGGTCAGGCTGAGAGTGACTAAACTGTATTGCAGAAAATGTTTCATTTATTGTTTTTCCTCTGGTTGAAAAATGTTAAAAACCATAATTCCACTGATTGCTATTGTTCGTGTTATTGCTGCGAGAAGGCGATGGAAAGCCGCTTACATTGGGTTGTTGTGTAAGAGCCGGTTGTGTGGGTGCCTGTTGCGGCGCAGGTGTTTGGGCTGGTGCGGGCACTGGCGATTGTACAGGTGCTGCTGGCTGCACGGATACTGCTGGTGCTGATGCAGGCATATCAGGTACTTGTGCTTGCATAGCGGCCGATAGTGCCTGTAATCTTTGCGACAATATTTGTTGCTGTTGTGTCATGTTGGTTTGCGCTTGGGCGGCAATGCGATCAGCATTGCTATTGATTTGATTCAGAGCGTCTGGTGTCGGTATATCGCCGTAGATTGCAGCGCAGCCGAAGAGCAAGATGAAGCTTATGCCAATCTGTAATAGACGATGTAACCTCGTTGTCACGTTTCACTCCCTAAGGCTTTCATGACGATGTCAATACGTTCATTGGCAAAAACACGGCCTAATAAACGTAAGCGTTCGAAAACAATATTACGACGTAAAAATATGCCAGGGATATCCTCGCTGCTGGTGCTATTTTCCTCTGCATACATTAATATCTTGGAAGCGCCACCAGGATGGGCAGTATCGATGGTTTGCAATAAGCGTAACATACGTGCCATTTTAAGATAGGCGCAAAGAGTGATAAAGTCTTGTTGATGCCCTAATTCATAATTGCCCAGCGTTTCTAAAGAATCGGCTAAGCCTTGCATGGCTGTTTCGAATTCGGGATCTTCATCTACAGTCCAATGTTCTACCCCTTCCATAAAGGCAACCACTCTGTAGATCATGGGATCGACATAATCCTTCCAAAATTGGTGCACGCCATCGTGGCTTAAGTCAGGCATAGTCTTTTCCTCTTTTATCAATCACCTTCACAGTATATCTATTTCTTGGCGCTAGCTGCAAGTTTGTATCTTTTTAATCCGGCTTAGCTTAAGGTTTTATGAAGCAAGTTAAAAATACTATAGCAGATCTAGATAATTTGTACCTTAAGTGCGGTATGATAGTTCTGTATTTATAAAAGGATAGGAATTCTTAACGATGGATTAAGAGCCTAAATTAATGTGGTACTCATTACACAATAGCTGTTCAATTTTTGATACAATAGGCGCTGTTGTTAAAGTATTAACTTAATCAGAGATGTAAACGATGGGTGTTTTCAAAAAAATAGGCCAAGGCTTAAGCTGGGCATACAAACCGGCCGTTGATGTTAAAGCATGGATGGGCTTGGATATCATTAAAACTTCAAGCCGCTATGTGTGGGGTGTGGGCAAGAGCCTGTTTGTGCCGCAAAAAGCAGAACACAATGAAACCTTTCAGGAAGCTCTGGCGCGTCTTAATTTGACGGAAGCCGATTTAAAACTACGCCACAAAGAATTTTCACAATTATTTTTTATCTATGGCGCCATTGGGGTGGTCATCGCCCTTTACAGTTTGTTTTTATTTTATACTATGTCTTTTATGGGGGGGGTGTTAGCTCTGGTGGTCTCTTCGCTTGCCTTTGCTTTAGCCTTTAGATATCATTTTTGGTTATTTCAAATTAAACATCGTAAATTAGGTTGCTCTGTCCGAGAATGGTGGCATTCGAAAATTGAAGATGAAGCTTCAAAAGATGGAGGGCAATAAGTCATGATGAAACGTCTTTTATCTATTGTAGCAATGAGCTTGTTTGCGCCGGCTGTGTTTGCCTCCGTTAATTTTTTTACGCCGGCAGCCAATGATCAATCCCTGTATTTTCTGGCCGCTATCTTTGGGGATGTTGGTAACGTCTTGCATTTAGGCGGCTCTACCTTACTAAAATATACCTTTTATTATTTCAACCAAGCCGTACTGGTTTTAGGGTGTATCGTGATTCTTTATACCCTGATTGTATCCACCATCAATACTTCACATCAGGGTGAAATGATGGGCTCTAAATGGAACTCGGTGTGGATTCCTATGCGATCTGCCATCGGCTTTGCCTTGTTATTACCGATTGGCACCGGTAAAACCTATGCGGTGGTTCAAGCCATGGTCATGTGGGTTATCGTACAAGGGGTAGGTGCTGCAGACTATCTGTGGTCCAATATGGTGGAACAAATTGTCACTGGCGGTGCAACCATTCAGGCGGATACCGCTTCGAGTAACAGTGCATCGGATACGATAATGAGCGCCTACGAGTATTTTGTGTGTGCAATGGAACTGACTGAAGTGCAAGATGTCAGAGATTATAATACTAATAGCAATAGCACTAGTGTTAATCACTATGATGACAAGAATGGATATGATCATAATGCACCGCGGCTTACATTTAGTAGCACAAATCAGTATGCAGCTCAACCCAATACCAATTTTTGGACTTTCGGTATGGCTAATCCCAGTGGTTGGTCAGTCCAGTCTATTTGCGGCACCATTACTTCCCCTGCCTCGAATACAGACACGCAAAGTAATCCGGCCCTGCGAAAATATTATGATAACCAACGGGATATTCTTTCCCTGGCTCTGGGAGCGACAGATCCTTCTGGCAACTCAAACCGAGCCAATTTGACGGACAGCGGGAGTAACCCCATTTATTTACCGAATAGCGATAATTTGGTTCTGTTGGAAGGCTTAAGTGGATTGACCTCCGCTTCTAATACAAAGTCGTGGGGACACTTCGGGGGCAACTGGTTAGGAGATTTTGGTTCTCAAAGTACCATAGATGGTCGTTCCGGTGCGGCACCTCTTGATGGCGCCCCGGCTAAAAATACTAAAAATGGCCGTTACGCAGGGTTAACGTATATGCAACCGAACAAGAAATTGAATGGTAAGATTGTCTATACGCAAGTGACTTTGCCTTCCCTCTCTTATTTAGCAGAGTTGACGGTTGAAAATGTGGATGCAGGTTCACCGGTATCCGATCCGACTCAGTCAACAGGTACAGATAATTCGTCGTCGGGTAGTAGTGTTATATGGCGCACGATTGGAGAGGGCGCTCAAAATAGAGGGGTAAAGGGGAGTCTCAATACTGCTATTGATACTAGCCGTAAACTTCACACACAGCTGGGTAATATAGATTCTGACGATCCTGATGCGCTGACCAAACGGGAAACTATTGATGCTGATATTGCGAATATCCAAAACAATCTGAGTCAGCAGTCAGAAGGCAGCGTTGGTACGAGCCAAATCAATTTGTATGTACAGCAGCAATTGGCTTTAGTGGCGCAAGCTTATATGGATGCAAGCGCTGCCAATTATGCGGCTTATCAAAATGAATTGACAGAGCAGCAGAATGGTTCAAAACTAAATTCATCGCCAGAAGGATCGGAAGATACTGAATCACAAAAAACAACTTCAGATTATTTGTTGGCGGCGGCCAAGTTCAATGGTTGGGCGAGTGCGGGGGCACTTTATCTGGATATAGCCAGAGTATTACAGGCAACCACTTCTGATATCACTATGACCTCGGATTATAGTTATAGTGTTTTGGCTTGTACCAAGGGCGTCGGGCTGAGTCCAGAAGCGCACAGTAATAATATGTTGTGTAAGGATGCGCGCGCGCCGACGGATGTGGGTGGACGAAGGGATAATAACTCAAAGGACAAGAAGAAAAAAAGCTGGGGTACCGATTTGGGCGATGCGATAACGCAAGCGCAAAATAATACCAGCCAGGCATTAGGCTATCTGGTGAGCATGGAAGATCCGAATGATGAGGGCAAAGATATGACTGGCGATAATAGCAGTGCCTGTGAAGCCATGGCCAATAGAAGTGGTGAAGTACAATATGGTGACTATCAACAGCAATGCGGTATTTACAATAGTGTCAATACGAACAAAGGCTTCAGTCCTGCTTCTATCATCAAACCCAAATTTCCTAAAATGATCATTAATCCTGTGGTTTGGTACAATTATGTAAATCAAATGATGGTTTATAATTTTGCACAAACCCTCATGCCCTTGCTGGAGATGGGACAGACTACGGTGATGCCAAATCCTATTTTAACCTTAAGAAAATCGGGGATACGTTTGCTCAACACCAGTGCCAAGTTATATCACGTAGGTCAAAACTATATGTGGATTTCTGGTTTGGTCTCTTATGTAGCGTCGAATTGGAGCCCTATTGCGGGTGCCGCATTTAGTACGTTTAACTGGGCTGCTTCCATGGCGACGATGATGGTGGCGATGATGATGAGTATGGGTGCGATTCTGGCTTATTATTTCCCTATGATCCCCTATTTGGTCTTTACCTTTGCCACCATCCAGTGGTTGGTGCTAACCATCGAAGCAATGACTGCAGCACCTTTGATGGCCTTGGGTATTTTGCATCCTGAAGGTCAGCATGAAGTCTTTGGTCACAGTAGTATGGGTATTGCTATCTTATCGACAGTATTTTTACGTCCACCACTCATGATTGTTGGCTATTTTGCTTCAACCTTGATGTGTTATGTCGTTGTGCTGTTGATCAATGCCGGCTTCTTTTTCGCTGCTAACTCCATGCTCAGTGGCGATAGCTCTGCGGCCAGTGTTTTTGGTTGCCTTATCGTATGGATGATGTACCTTAATACCGTCATGATAGCCATCAACAAATCCTTTAGCTTGATTTACCATATTCCGGATCATGTAACGCGCTGGATAGGTATCACCGAAGGCCATACTTCAGACGTTGAACAAATGATGACCCAAATCAAGGATGGCGTGAAACAGGGCGGCGACCTGGGCAAGAGCGCTATGGACAGTAAAGCTAGCGCCCAAGCTGCGACGGCTGGCCAGACTTTCTCGCAACGGGGCGGAAAAAAATAACAAGAGGGTAAAAAATAGCCCCCTCCAAGGGGCAAAATGAGTTAAAACAAGGGGCTTGACTTATATTTATACATTAAGGTATAATATAGGTATAGAGATTCATGAGAAGCAATTGAGGGGGATATTATGGCAGCAAAAGACGACGACTTAATGCAGCGCTTGGGGAACCCTAGAGCGACTGATATTCCACATATTCTGACGCAGGCAGATAAATATCTAGGCAAAACATTGGCTTATGGCGGAGAAAAACTAAAAGAACTGGGTGAAGAACACTATGACAAAGGTAATTATGGGCGTGCTGGTATGCTCAAAGTGGCTGGATCAGCGATGGAGAAAGTCGGTGAAGTCATAGAAGGCTCCAAACAGGGTTCTGTTACCTTTAATGGAGGCACGGGTTTAGAGAAACTTTATGGCGCAACCATGAATGCGAACCCAGGGGAGGAGTCCAGAGACAAGAATAGTCCCGCCGGAGGAGCAGCGTCTTGGACAAGTGGTGAAACCCCTCCTGGAGGCGGTGGCGGCGCTCCTCGTCCTGGTGGGCGTGTTATGGGTGGTCATCGTTGATAATTTTTAAGGAAAAAACAGCCCTATTTTCTGCTCAATGGCAGAAAATGGGGAGTTTTCATGGATAGCTGCCCTTTACAAACCTGCCAATCGGTTTAAATTTTAGTTTAGAATACTTTCCTCCTTCAAGCAACAGCGTAAATGAGCATTTTTTCTGGGTGTTTTTGGGCAAGATGTGCCCAATATTAGGCTTTTATGGAAAAAAGGACGAGTAATACAAAAATATCTCCTTGATTTAATAATATCTTAAGCTTAGTTTGCTATGCTTGTTTTAAGGTTGAGTTCACGATAGCGTATCGTAGATTTAACAGGATTCGTTTCTCAGGGTTTTGGAGAATAGCATGGCAGCAAATACACAAGAATTACAACAAGAACTTAAAGACGCGATTGACGGGGACAACTCGGAGCGTGTTTTAACGCTTTTAGACGAACACAATCCCGGCATTGATGCTCAAATCATCTTAGCTTCACCTGCTGCTATCCAACACGCGGATGCCGTACTCCAAGCTGAAACCCTACTGCAGTATGCAGGCCGTGTGGGCAGTAAACAAGTGGTCGAAGCTTTGATACGTCGAGGCGCCAAGGTGGAGAATGAATTTACCGCCTTATTTCTTCCAGACCATCCCATAGGCGCACTCGCTAATCCCGATCTCATCGCGCGTTTTAAGATAATATATGACTTCGCGGTGGAGCAGCAAAGTGCAAACCCTGGTAATAATAGAATACGCGCACTTAAAACGGTAAATGACTTAAAGGCGCTCTGTAAATCCTTTGATGCCAGTATTGACAGCTTCACACCGACACCAGGTGTAGATCCCGTTTCTGGTACTATCAAAGAAGAAAGGGGTAAAGTTGCAGCGCATTTTGTTTGGGATGAATTAAAACGGTTTTTAGACGATTCGACCCATGCGGGCAATCCCAAAGAAATAGGCATTGAATTTTTGA
>JAIELR010000232.1 GCA_019752835.1 Gammaproteobacteria bacterium
TGGGAGCGGTGTGAATTGAGAGGTTCATGCACCGTTCTGCGAGAGGCTGATGGGGAAGTTCCACCGGCCTACTCACCGTTGACTTTACAAAACTCAGCCCCGTATTACGCGCTGTCTTTTAATCATATCTATTTGTGGGATTATCGAATAAGGTGTTGCTTCTATATTGAGCATATAAAGCGCTTTAATACGGGCTACACTATTTTAAAAATACCCATGGATTCATCAGATATGGGCGATATCTTTTCCCACCGCATCCATTAAATTTCCATAAACTTGAATTTTGAATGTTCTCCCTCCTCCCCCTTGCTAAGAAGCGAGAAAATACACAAATGCCATCGTTTTTTTATGAAACAGCTCTAGAGTTGAGTATTATTTGACTTGCTGGATTTTTTTTGATAACATGCCCTGTTCAAATTAAGCGCAACCACCCTTTTTCATTGAAAACAGTTTTGTATTCATTTAGGGCGTTACTAACAGACTGCAGGTATAAGAGAAAAATAAAAATGATTATTGATAAACCACTCACGCTAGATCTATATTCGGATAAATTATATAACGCGATTCAAAACAAGGATCCTCAACTTAAAGAAACTTTTGAAACCTACGTTAAAACCTATCATGATGATTTGGACGCCACACGTCATGTCTTAGCTGCTCGTAACAATCAAACATTTATTCCTGCTATTCATGACTTTATGACAGATGAATTTTTTGAGAATATTTCGGATTATTTAGATCTTATTCTTATGAATAAAGATCTTGATGAAAAAATAAAGAATTTTTTATTAAAAGCGGCATATCTTCATCAGCCTGCATTATACTCTGCAATACAGAGTCATTCACTATTTGTGATTTCGGTTTATATGCAAAAAATTATTCGATCGACACTCAGTCAAGCGTCGAAATTAGAACTACTTCAAGCAACTACTTATTCTATACCAGGATGGCCTGATGCGTTTTTTGATTTGTTTACAAATGAGCATACCGTCCAAATTTTATTATATGCCGAGGAGGTTCTTGATGCTGACTATGAGCATTTAAGTAACGCTGTAAAAGAAGCGCTTTTAAGTGCAAAGTGCAATAATATGACGGTATTAGATTCAGGAATTAAGCAAGGTTTATATACCTTAGTCTTGCTTGTGGCGGAGTTAATTTTAACGGCTTCAAAATTAGGCCTTCAAGAGAAACTAAATCTCGTACAAGCCTTAGATAATATACCGGTGAGTAAACTCAATGATGAGGAAAAGCTACTTTGGGATAGCGTTTGTCAACTCAGAGCGCAATGCCAAGAACAAATGCAGAATTTACATACTAACTCTTCAACGTTACCTGCTGAAAGCAATATGATTGAAGATGAATTTGGTGTACTTCGAGACACAGTACTGCTAAGGATCATGTACTATGCGGCTCTCTTTGACTTTGAGGAAGAGATACAATCCAATTCAGCTTTCTTTAAAAGTTTTTCAGATGTTTTTTTTATAAATGGAAAGAAATTGGCCCTTAATGAGTTTCGCAATCAATATATACAAAATATACAAAATGATGATGGAGAGAGCGAATTAACTTTATTTAAGTCAGCATTCCGGTCATTTTTGGATAAAGAGTCTGTGGATAATGACACTAATAAAATAGTAACACAGGCTATTGTTGATATTGAATATATCGAAAATAATTTCAGCACAGAAAAAAGTTACAATGATTTTTATCACTTGTTTTTCTTTTTAAACAAGTTAGTTACTCTGGAAATAGATATGCCGTCTAATCCTCCGGAGTTGAGTGAACTCAAAGATATAATTTTCAATTATTACTATTGTCAAAGTACGCAAAATTATACTCAGGATTTAAAGTACCTTAAAAAAATTTTAGATAATAAGAAAAATATAAATTTATTAAATTCAGAAAAGCTTAAGTCAGAATTGAGCGCATTGTTAAAAGATGTGCTAAATGTCTGTTTTAGGTTTAAAAAATATAATAACAATAATAGTCCAAGTCATGATTTAATTAAGCAGTTTTTTTGGGTAATCAGTAAACTGTCCGTAGTAGAAAATGAAAATAATATTTTTTGCGTTCCCAATTCTGAGTGTAGAGATAAGGCTCTTAATCTCGTATCAACCCATTTCATTTCTCCGTTGCTTTCAAAAATACCCCAAATAAAACAAAATAGAGCTATACTTAAGAAACGAAAATCAGAGTTGAATGATGGGTCGGATTTTAAACGTCAAAAAATAAATAATAATTTAAATCAGAATAAAGTATCTATTAATTTTGAAACGTTAATCATCAACCTCTTTCAAGAAAGTTTTGAGAGCTTGAGTCATTTTCAAAATTTTTATGACACATATGAATGGATATTGACAGAAGACCCAGATAATTGTATGGCTTTTAAGGTAATACAAGTTGATATTAATGCCTCATTAATCGCGATTAGTTTAGAAATTACTCGTGCAATGAAAATAGCTGAGGTCAATAATGTCAATCAGTTCATTGAGTTTGCGGCAGAGATTACGAGTATTAGATATAGTATTCTACGACTTTTAGCTCAAGAAGAGTTGACGAGTCATGATTATGATTTTTTTTGTGATTTCATGAAAAATCATATTAAACCCTGTATAGATAGCTATTTACGATTACAGAAAGAATTATTTTCTCGATTGGATGCAAATGCAGTAGGCGAGGAAATTTTAAATAATAATATTCATAGTGATCACGTGCTTCAGGAAAAAAATGGAATAACACTCTCTGAGTTTTCTCAAAATGAAAATAGCACTTCTTTTCTTGATGCCATGTTGAACTATCTTAAGAGTGACACATATGTGTTTGCAACACTTAGGGATTTAATATGTGATAATTTTTTTGTTTTTCCTGAAAATGATGGAGAGCATGAGAGTCATGAAGATTTTATTAGTGTAAAAGACGAAATTTTTGATAAAATGCGAGCTATTTCAATGGGGTTTAACGATTGGATTAATGGGGCAGTTAATAACTCAAAAAATATATCACCTAACTTATCAGTTGAAATTTCCAGTTTTAATGAAAAAATAAATTCTTTATCTAAACCTGAGTCGGGCGATATTTATTCTAATTGCAATGATTTATTTCATAACTTTTTTAGAATGTTTTTTGATAAGTACAAAGAATCTATCGAGCAAAATGAAGACGATAATGAAATGAAAGGCGTTGAAGAGACAAGTGCCGAAACTACGTTAAATATAAAACCAATTAGTCATGAAAAATCACCCAAATTACAGGTGGATTTAAACAGTAATTTTTTTGGAAGTCCAAAATATTCAATAAATGAAAATGCTTGGAATCAGAATGATGAAATCACCGATTTTATCGATTTTGGTAGTGAGAGTGATGCCGGAAATTTCTCTGAGCTAGATATGGGATAGAATGTCTCTTTTTAGAGAGCTATTTTCCCCACTGCATCCCTTAAATCACGATAAACTGGAATTTCTGGCTCATTCGTCAACTCAAGAAGCGTTTTCTCCCCATTTCCCGTCAATACCAAGACGGGCTTTGCCCCCGCTGTCTGTGCAGCAACAATATCTCGATAACTATCACCAATCGCAAACACATCATTCAACGTACATTGGTAATGCTCTGCAATTTGTAATAGTAATCCGGGCCTGGGTTTGCGACAAGGGCAATCATCCTCGGGCACATGAGGACAAATGGCAAAAAAATCGATATGTCCGCTGATTAATGCTAATTGATCTTGTAATTTTTGATGAATGGCATCGAGAGTTACCCGGTTATAAAGACCACGACTGATCCCCGATTGATTCGTTGCAACCGCAACCGTATAACCCGCTTGATTCAATTTTACAATTGCCCCGAGGCTGCCCGGCAACGCCACCCATTCATCAGGTGATTTAATAAAATCTGGCGAGTCGGCGTTAATGACCCCGTCTCTGTCTAATATAATTAATTTCAGCATGATTTATTAAGACTGAAGCAATGAAACATCGGCTACATAGAGAAACAGCTGGCGTATATCACGTAAAAGTGCCAGTCGATTTTTCTTTATAGCGGGATCATCGACGAGTACCATCACTTGATCAAAAAACACATCAATGGGGTCGCGCAATTGTGCCCATATTTGCAATAATTCCAGGTAATTTTTGTTTTTTCGCGCTGTTTCTGCTTTTTTTAACACCGATTCAAGAGCGGCATCTAAGGCTTTTTCAGCAGCCTCAGTAACCAACAAGTCGTGATCTCGTTTGAGAATACCGGCATCAGCATCAAGTAAACCCTCTTGTTTAAGTATGCCGCTGACACGTTTATTGGCTGCTATCAAGGCACTGCTCTCAGGTAAGCTTATAAATTGTTGCACTACGTTGATTCTGGCATCAATATCCAGCAGGTTAATGGGTTTATTAAGATTGATAGCATGAGTGTTAATCACAGCATTGATAATATCCGTTGATATATTTTTATTGTTATACCAAGCATATAAACGCCCAATAATAAAATCAGTTACTTCTAGTTTCGTGTTGTTATTAGTTAATAAATCACCGTAATCTTGGCAGGATTTATGAATTAACAAGCTGAGATCAAGATTTAAGCCTTTTTCTAGGATAATTCGTAAGATGCCAAGCGCTGCACGTCGTAAACCAAAAGGGTCTTTTTCACCTGTTGGTGCTTGATTAATGCCAAAAATGCCGACGAGGGTATCGATTCGATCGGCAATAGCAATGATGCAGCCTATCACTGTATCAGGCAATTGATCGCCGGCAAAACGTGGTAAATAATGCTCTTTAATAGCTAGTGCAACGGATTCGGGTTCATTTTGTTGAAGAGCGTAATAATAACCCGCAATACCTTGCAGTTCGGGAAACTCACCAACCATATTAGTCATTAAATCCGCTTTACAATATTTCGCAGCATGCTCAACGTGATTGCACGCAGTTGCGTCAAAATCTAAATTTTCCGCAATAAACATGGCCAATTTATAAATGCGATCAGTCTTATCATAAATAGTACCCAATTTCGTTTGAAAAATGACTGTCTTCAAGCGTGCCGTATAATCTATCAGCGGTGATTTTATATCGGTTTTATAAAAAAACTCTGCATCAGACAAGCGTGCCGCCATCACGCGTTCATTGCCTTGAATAACGCGCGCTGAATCTTGGCTTTCAATATTGCTGATGGTAATAAAATAGGGCGCCAATGTCCCATTCTGTTTAAGCAATGCAAACGATTTTTGATGACTCTCCATTGCTGAAATTAAAGCTTCTTTGGGGACATCGAGAAATCGTGGATTAAACTCGCAAAGCAATGCAACAGGCCATTCGACTAACGCGGTTACTTCATCTAATAATGCATCTGATTCATGGATATGAAGATTCAGTTGCTGCATTTGTGCGAGCAGATGTGAACGAATAGTTTGTTGCCGTTTCTCAAAATCAGGAACAACATAGGCTGCTTCTAATGCCGATTCATAGTCATCAGGATGACTTAACGCAATCGATGCTGGCGCATGAAAACGATGTCCAAAGGTGTTGCGTCCCGCCGTGTGACCCATGATATTCGCGGGCAATGTTTCATTGCCGTAGAGCAAAACGACCCAATGCACAGGTCGCACAAACTCTACGTTGCCGTTGCCCCAGCGCATGCGCTTAGCAATGGGAAGCTTCGCCAGGGCATCAGCAATAAGGCTTGGTATCAGCTCCGCGACCGATTTGCCGACTTCATATTTTTCAATCCAAACGTAATTATCACGTTGGATTAATTGATCTGCTTGCGCATTGATGCCGCGCAAAAAACCTTCGCAAGCGCGCGTAGGTTTGCCTTGCTCATCAAAAGCTGCGGAAATACTCGGGCCTCGCTTCTCTGTGGTACGATCGTCTTGATAAGGTGCAAGATCAATAACCTTAAGTGCCAAACGCCGTGGTGTGGCATAAGGTTTGATCTCTTTGAAGTTCAGACCAGCTTGTTTTAAGTCCTCACAGAGCAACGATTGAAAGCTATCTGATAATTTCTTTAAGGTTTTTGGCGGCAGTTCTTCGGTGCCTATCTCTATAAGAAGAGGGGCTGGATTTTTTATTTGCATAAGGGGAATCCTAATTTTTCGCGGGACTCATAATAGTTTTGAGCAACCAGACAAGTTAATGCGCGAACACGTAAAATAAAACGTTGTCGTTCAGTGACGGAGATGGCGTGTCGGGCATCCAATAAGTTGAAAGCATGCGACGCTTTTAATGCCATTTCGTAAGCGGGTAGTGGCAGGTTAATGGCCAGTAGCGCCTTCGTCTGTTGTTCATAATGATCAAAAGCGTTGAGTAAGGCAGATGTGTCAGCATGCTCAAAATTATAAGCAGACATTTCCACTTCATTTTGATGAAAAATATCGCCATAGGTCACAGTTCCTTGCGGACCACGCGTCCAGACTAAATCATACATACTATCCACGCCCTGCATATACATCGCAATACGTTCTAAACCGTAGGTGATTTCACCGGTAACTGGCTTGCAATCAAGGCCACCCACCTGTTGAAAATAGGTAAACTGAGTCACTTCCATACCATTTTGCCAAATTTCCCAGCCTAAACCCCAAGCGCCTAAGGTTGGTGATTCCCAATTGTCTTCCACCAGCCGTATATCATCTTTAAGCGTGTCGACACCTAAGTGACGTAAAGAGTCGATATATAAATCGATAATATTATCGGGTGACGGTTTTAAGACTACTTGAAACTGATAATAGTGTTGTCCCCGGTTGGGATTTTCACCGTAACGGCCATCTTTAGGGCGACGGCAGGGTTGCACAAAAGCCGCTCGCCAAGGTTCAGGACCGATGGCACGTAAAAATGTCGCCGTGTTAAAAGTGCCCGCGCCAATTTCCATATCGAGCGGTTGTAAAATGACGCAGCCTTGCTCTGCCCAATAGTGTTGCAGGGCTTGAATCATGCCTTGGAAGGTTGAAAGATCGTAGGTGTTTTTCATAAAAATAGTCGGTAGTTGGTTGTGTTAAGAAGAGAATTATATATCATTTGCATTTCAATTGCTCACAAGATACTGACACGC
>JAIELR010000118.1 GCA_019752835.1 Gammaproteobacteria bacterium
ACCCACCTTAAATCAAATGATTAGAATGATTGCTTGTTTAGGTGGGTTTTTAAATCGTCAGTGTGATGGTGAGCCTGGAGCTAAATGCATATGGATTGGCCTACAAAGAAACCGTGACTTTATTATCGGAATGGAGGCTCTCAATGCAAGCAGGGACACTTGTGGGTAATGGTCAGAGGTTAAAAGTCGCTTCAAATAAGCTAACGTCTCAGGCGTTTTTTCATTCACAATCAAGAACAATTCAACATCGGAATACGGTAAAGCGGCATCTACCGCCGTAGAGCCGTAGGCTAAAAAGGCATACTCAAGTTTATTAGGCTTAATGTCGGCATTTTCAGGGTTGATGTCTTGATTACTATTGGTCAACCCATGGTTATTATTTAGCGGTTCACTGGAAATTATGGGTGGGGGCCCTAAAAGAGTTTTTCCTTCTTCAAAAATACGTTGCAGAAAACCCGTTCGCCAAGCGGTGATTTCTTGTAGTTGTGTTTTTAATGTCTCCGCTTTCCAGGTTTCAGGTAACCCTGCGAGTGATAGTTCTTCACGCCAGGTTATCAAATCATCACGATATGTAATCCATTTCCCCTGACTACGTGGAAAAGGCACCCATGAAACATTACCCAAACAGACTTGACTATATCTTTCTTGACGACCTTGAAGCAGACGAATTTCTTCATCCAGCCAAACTAAATCCGCTTGAGCATCATTGCTAGCTATGCGGTTTCGTAATCGAAGGCTATATTGCCATACTTGATGAACATAAAAATGGGCTTTGATGAGAAAATCCTTTTTTTCCTCAGGACGTGTTTCATCCAACGCAGCGAAACTTTTCCAACATTGACTTAAGGGTAAAAGACTTTTGGCAAGCGTGAGATAGTCATCAGCCGTCATTTGCTGATAAGCCTTTATTAGCGAGTCTTTCACAATCGTCTGTAAATGGGTATCCAAACGTACCCAGCAATCCCGCCATTGTTGAACTATGTTGCTGTTAGGATCTAACAGCGTCATCATCTCAAAAAAAGGTGTCCGTTGTTCAAAAAGCACTTGAGCTTGTTCAGGCTCAGACAATGGCTGCATGCATGCGTCAAAAAAGTCTGCATGAAGTAACCCTTCTAGGTGACATAACAAATGAGATAATTGTGGTGACAATTTTTTAGGCTTTAAAGTATGCGAAAATCCGACACTACTGACCAGATGCAAGGCTTCAGCGCGCTCGCCCAATTCAAGATAACGTGAAGCAAAAAAATAGCAATATCGCTCACGAAGCACGGTATGAGGACTGGACAGAAGCGGATGCAATACTGTGGGACGAAGTGTTAATTTTTCCAAGGTGGATAAATAATCTCGTGAATTATCCTCCCCTTCAAGCTTTTTTAACACGTAACGCTCTAACACATCTAGAAAAACAAGTGTATTTTCAGCATCATCAAACGAAAGTGGTATCAATGGCAATGCATCTAATTGCCGCTCTGCTAACACCCAGTGCTGTGTATTTACAAAAAAAATAAACGATTGAATAGTGTTTGAATGCATAGTAATGAACCTCGATTGATGATACCGCCCCATATATTGGACATTATTTATGCAATTAATGTTAATGATTTGATAATAATTGTACATTAAGTAAATATTAAATTCAATAGATTTGGAAAAATACCTTTCAGAGTTCTCACAAAGAGAATATTCTTTAAACCAGTTTCCAACCACTATTTTATGTAAAACTGGCATCTCATTCCATTTTTGCATAAAACAATAGCGCAGATCGCTTTACATCAATGATTCGAAAAATTTTGCGTTTTATGAGGTTGCACTTTGGGTACTGCTGAAGACTCTGTTTTTTTAGCAACAACGCTTTTAAATAAACCCTGCGTTTCGGTTAAAGGAGCATGCTTTGAATCTAAAGGCGGTCTATCAACAGGTCGTCGTTCTGAAAGAGGCTTGATGAGGGTATGAACGTCAGTTTTGCCCTCCGTGATCTTACTGACCAGATAAGAGCCTACTGTCGCGATCAAAGAAATACCGGTCAATAAAACAAAGGCATTGAAAGCGGCAACTTTTGCAACACTTAACGTCTCTGCGGCGATAGTCGACATTGACGTTATGATAGGCGGAACTATCTGATTTTGGCATTTATTCGCGCTACCAGTAATCAGCTTATCTACTTTTTTCTCAAACATATTTCTTGCTGAATTTAGTTGCTTTTTATCATTAGGCGGTATTTTTTGAATAACATCAAAATGTTCACTCAACGCCGCCCTTAAGTTCTTATCAAGCGTATTTTTTTCTTCATTTAATTCTTTTTTAAGCGCAGGATCATCTGATAAATTTTGAATAGACTCGCTGTGCGCCTCCTTATACGCCATATAACGTTTGTGTAGCTTTTGACTACTCTCGTTTTGCTCCTTAGATGAGATTGAATAAGTAAGCAGGTCCTTAGCAATCTGAGATGCAGCGGGGAGGGAACTGAGGTTTTTCATCTCATTGATGCCATGAGCTCCTTGTAAATAAATTAGCTCTAACTGCGGCAAATTTTTAAGTAAAACTTCGCTTGAAGGTTTTAGAAGAGCTGATTTGAATGACTGTATGTGTTTTTCTTTTTCTGCGCTGAGGGGATCTACATTTTTATTATGATAAGACTTCAACGGTGAGTGATTTGGATCCATATTTTCTTGATTGAGGCGAAGCACGTTTTTGCGGTTTTTGGTGCCCTTCAGCGACGAGGATTTTTTGCTATTTTGCGATGAGTCAGTATTAGAGCGGCCCCCGATAGGGTCCATTTCGTAATTTTGTTTAAGATATCTATTTATTTTAAACATCTCTTTTTTCATCCCATTGAAAACCCTGGCGCTGTATTTTTATTATACAAGACCAGTATTACGGGATTGTTAAACAGGGGGTAGAGATGAGGTGTTTTGCTAATAAAGACTGTTGTAGGGATAGGCCCTGCCTATCCCTGCAAGCAGTCAACAGCAACAACGCCGAAAAAATTGGCAGGAAAGCCAATTTTGACGACTGCAAGCCGCTCCGAAGGGGTGAGGGCCATCATATGGATGGCCCAAGTCAAAATTGAAGTGTGCAGAGTAGATTTAGCTCTCCATTGCATCAATAACTTGCTGCGTAATATCAATGCGTGGACTGCTATAAGCAACGGTATTTTTTTGCAGAATCAAATCATAGTGACCTTGAGTTGCGATTTTTTGAACAATGGTTTGAATCTTAGCCAAGACTTGTTGCATCGCTTGTTGCTGCGCTGCACGTAAATCTTGCATGTAATCATCTTGCATTTGTTGTAAATCACGACCTTCAGACGAAATCTTCGTTTGTAAGGCTTGTGCATCGCTTGCGCTCATGACGCTGCTATCACGTTTCAACTTATCTTGATCATCTTGCAACTGCTTTTGTGCATCCAAGATTTTTTGTTGACGAGGCTTGAATTGTTTTTTCAAGGTATCGCCCGCTGCCTTTGCTTGGGTGCTATGTTGTAAAACCACGGTTAAATCGATGACACCGACGGTCAAATTTGACGCGCTGGTGGCAGCTGCTGCGGTTGTTGTCGCAGGATCAGCCTGCGCAGTCGCCAAGGTACCGATCAAGAGAGTTGTGCTCAATGCCAATGCTAATTTTTTCATTACAGTCATGATTTGCTCCTAATATTAAAACTCGATATTAAAACTCGTTTATCCAACAATTTTCTTACATTAACTGAATCAATGACACCCTTCGGTGTCTACAACTTACTTCCCCTCTCCCCTTGTGGGAGAGGGATAGGGTGAGGGGTTGTCTAACCTACGCTTGTAGCCCGGATGCAGCGCTGCGCTGCATCCGGGCTACGATACTGCACTAGAACGACGTCCCGATCGTAAACTGCAATGGCTCTCTGCTATCTTGCGGTTGCGCATTAAGCGGATACGCCAGACTCAAGACTAACGGCCCAATGGGTGAGCGCCACTCGCCTTGGACACCCGCAGAAAAACGCATAGGTCCAGAACCGGTAGTGGTTTCAACACCACTGGTATTATACACATTACCCATATCAATAAAAGTAGTCAGCCTGAAGGTATCGGGACTAATACCTGTCGGAATAACAAGACCAAACGTACCGTCAGCTAAGGCATTACCACCATACGTATCGCCATTGGAATCTTGTGGCCCAATAGAATAACCTTCATACCCTCGGACCGCACCGGTTACACCAATACCACCCGCATAATAGTTATTATAAAAAGGCAGTGCATCAGTACCAAACAAGCCCCCACCATAACCTAGCTCGCCACGTATGGACAAAATAAAACCGTGCGTCACCGGAATATATAAATGCGCTAAATAATTGGCTTTATAATAATTTTGCTCTTGACCACCGCCAGGCAAGCCCAGAGTTAAGTTCACTGTTTGACCAAAGCCTCTTGTTGGGAAAATGCCTCGATCAAAATTAACATGGGTCCAACCACCCGTCAGTAGCACATTATTAAACGTTTCCGCATCTGTTTCAGCAACAGGATCAGGTGGGGGAAGCGTGTTAGTGCCGTTAAAGAAGTTAACTAATTCTTCAGAGGGATCATCACCCAATTCAATCCGCGATATTTGATAACCAATGCCATACGATAAGCTATTGGTTTCAGACAATGGAACCGAGAAGTTCATGCTAAGACCATACTGATCCATGGCATAGGTTGAAATATCAACATTACTATCATCAGTATTCGTCGTTGAGGCATACAGGTTAAAACCCCGCCCTATTCCGCTATCCGTATAATAAGGGTTAAAGTAACTGACGCTATAGTAACGCTGATAATCGGAGGTATTAAAGTTAACACCAAGATTTTTACCGGTACCAAAAAAGTTAGGTTGGTTATAACCAGCATTCAGCAATAAACCATCCGTATCAGAGTAACCGATACCAGCTGTCAACGTTGCTGAAGGGGCTTCTGTCACATTCACATTCAAGTCAACCTGATCATCACTGCCCTCAACGGGTACAGTATCCACTTTCACATTTTTGAAATAACCCAGCATATTCAAACGACGCTCGGATTCTTGTATATTGCTGGAAGAAACAAGCGCACCCTCTTGCTGGCGCATTTCGCGGCGCAATACTTGATCCTCTGTTTTGGTATTTCCAACGAAATTGATTTGTCGAACATACACTTTTTTGCCCGGATCAATCATGAAATTCATCATGACTTGGTGGTTTACTGAATCAATCTGCGGCACCGGCTGAACTTTGGCAAACGCATAGCCATAGTTGCCATAATAGGTAATCAATGCTTGAGCATTCTGAGTAACAACGGCTCTTGAAAAGGTTTGACCCGGCTTCAGTGTTACCAATTTGTTTAAGTCGGCCTCTGGATAGAGCAGATTACCCTGCAGCTTAAAGCCACTAATCGTATATTTAGGCCCTTCCGTTATATTGACCACAATATAAACGTATTTTTTATCCGGCGTCATGGTGACTTCAGTCGAATTAACCTTGAACTCAATATACCCTTTATTCATATAAAAGGATTTCAATGACTCCAGATCGCCATCCAATTTTTCTTTAGAATACTGGTCTGACTTCATAAAACGGGCAATCCAACCGTTGGTTTTTAGCTTAAATTGCTTTAAGAGCACTTTTTTGCTAAACGCTTTATTTCCAATGATATCAATTTCTTTTATGGCCGCTGCGCTGCCTTCATCAATGGTAATTTGCAAATCGATGCGATTGCTGGTTGTGGGCGTTGCAACGATGGCCACTTTGGCATTGTAGTTACCTTGCTGGTAATACTGCCGCTCCAAGGATAATCGGACATTATCGACCACCGCTTGGTCATATACTTGACCAGATCCAATGCCAAAACCCGACAAGGCTTTGGTTAGGTCTTTCGTTGCGATTAATTTATTACCCGTTATCTTGACAGTTCCTATGGTAGGACGCTCTTGTACATTGATAACGAGGGTATCGCCGTCACGGGCCAGGGAAATGGTGCTGAAAAATCCGGTTTGATAAAGTGCACTAATCACATTCCCAGTATCAGCGGTATCAAAAGAATCGCCCACCTGAATAGGCAAATAGTTAAGCACGGTCCCTTGTGACACCCGTTGTAGGCCGTTAATTTGAATTTTTTTGACGATAAAGGTATCTGCAAAGGCAGAGCTTGCAAGAGCGAAGATTAATATTGCTACGAGCGCAATCTGCTTGAGTGATCGGGCCATATTCGATTCCATGGTTATAACGGTAGACTTTTTGCAAAGTGGGCATCATAGCGCCCTCTTCAACAAAAGTCATTAGCTGGAGCAGAAAAAAATCGCGAGAGATAATGCTGCCTTAATATTGCACGAGTAAGATGTTTATCAAGATATAAACGCTATAGGATAAAAAGATGCCAGAAAAAATTGAATTGGTTAGCTTTGATAATGTAGACAAAAGCGTCCCTATTGCGCTTTATTTCACCGGTTCCTTTAATCCTCCGACCACAGGCCATTTAATGGCGCTCATCGAAGCAGCTAGCGAATTAGAGGCAAAGGGCTATACAGTTGACCGATTATACATTTCGCCGTCTCATGATGATTATATTAACAAGTATAAAAAATATGATCCTCTTTCGAACAAACAACCCCGCCCTATCATCAATGCCGATCTTCGTCTTGAGATGTTTAATGCGCTACTAAGCCAGATGAAAGAGCATTATCAAGCTAATTCAGCAATCCTGGTCCAACTCAACAAACTGAAAGTGAGCAGCTATGAATCTGATTTAGATAGATTTGTCGACCACCATCTCTTGGTGAAAAATTTTAGCACTGAAAAAGACAAAAGCCGCGAAAGCAAAAAAAAAGAAAATCGTCAAATTGTTTATTTAGCCGGTGCCGATCTACCTTGCTGTAA
>JAIELR010000055.1 GCA_019752835.1 Gammaproteobacteria bacterium
GCATCCTTAACGGGATTATCGCTTGGAAAATTGTCTAATTTGGGATGAAAGATCACATCAAAAACCGCCTCATTGTCTCGACGATAAAAAGCAATGGGGATGACGGCAGCACCCGACAATTCAGCAATGCGCGCGGTTGTGGTATAGGTTGCTGCAGGCAAACCAAAGAAAGGCGCAAAAACGGCTTGGCCTATCTTATTGGGCTCTAGATCGGGCGCATACCATACGACATTTCCTGCACGTAAATGCGCAACCATTTGTCGGACGTGTTTGCGGGTAAAAGCTGGGCTGCAATATCGATTAATATGCTTTTCAAAAAAGGTCGCTAATACTTTATTTTTAGGGCTGTGATACATCAGTGAAAAGGGAAAATTAACGCGTGGTATCAGTAAAAATCCCACTAAATAAACGGCAAGAAAATGCGGAAAAAGTAATAAAACTCCCTGCTTATTAGCCAAAGCGGCTTCAATATGCTCTAAACCTTTAATATTGCCGATGCTGGGAAATATATTGGTTTTACTCGGCCAAGGCATGTTTAATCCCTCAACAAGAGTGCTGGCAAGAAAACTTAAGCTGTCTTTTAACAGCTTTTTTTGTGCTTTTTCATCGAGTTCTGGAAAACAGGCTGCAATATTTTGCTCCGCAACTTCCCGCATTTCGCTGCGTTTGTGAAATAAAATCCAAGCGATGAGGCGCTGTAATCCTCGTTTGCAGCAACGAGGTAAAAGTGCAAGGCCATGCATGATGCCTAAAGCGAGATACATCAGTCCATTCAGCAAGCGATGACGTAATGTATCTTTTTTTCTAGCCATAATCAGTAGGCCGCAATGGTTTGAGTTATGCCCTGCTCTACGGTGGTGAGTGGCTCCCAACCCGTTGCTTGATAAAATTTGGCATAAGATCCGCGAAAATGGCGAATTTGAGCAGCTATTTCTATTTCTGTTTTTGTGGTTTCAAGTGAAATGCCGCGACTATTTTGTAATTCTTTTTTCACTTTTTCAATGATCACTTGCGTTGTATAATCTGCGCCGCTGCTGACGATATAGGTTTGATCATTCACCTTTTGGGGCAACAACCCTGCCGCTAAAAAAGCACGAGAAGCATCGTCGAGGTATAAATAATCACGACTGCTTTCACCATCGCTATGTAGGGGAATAGGTTCATGTTGCAAACCACAATAAATGGCGTAATTAATTAACCCATGATAAAACTGGTTGGTATGAACGCCTGGACCATAAACATTCCCAAGTCGTAGCGCGCAGCCGGTAAGTTCATGATGTTTAATAAAATAACGAAGGTATTCCTCACAATGCAATTTATGTAAGTCATAAATGCTTTGGGGTTTGTCGGGATAGGTTTCATCCGTTTCGGGCGTGTTGGGGTAACCATAGAGGCTGACCGAGCTTGCGAGGACCACATGCGGTTTGAGTGCCATTTTACGGCAACCATCAAGCAATTGGAGTAGGGGAATAATACTGTGCTGGATATCTTCAGCCGGAGCTTCATTGGCTTGGACGATATTGGCTTGACCAGCAAAATGAAACACCAGATCTATCGAGGGTAATATTTGTTGCCATAGAGCGGGATTTGTTAAATCGCTAATAATGTCGAAAATTTTGCATTGGCCCTCCAGTAGGGTCAATATTTTGCCGGATCGAGCAACACGGGTAATTTTGCAATCAACATTTTTAAGCAAATGGATGAGGCTATTCGCAAGATAGCCCGTGCTGCCTGTTACCAGAATGTGTTTGCCGCGATAGGCTTCAAGCGGTAGTTCGGGGGTAATAAATGTCATCAGCTTAACCAAATAGTTGGTAGTCTATCAAATCGCAAAGGCAATGAATCAGCAGCAAATGGGTTTCTTGAATGCGAGCTGTTGATTCAGCCGGTACTCGTATCTCAACATCATTGTTATCGAGTACGCCGGTCATTTCGCCTCCATTACGGCCTGTTAGCGCCACTACCCGCATGCCTCGCTCGTGGGCGGCATGAATCGCCTGTATAATGTTACGGGAGTTGCCGCTGGTTGAAATGGCTAGCAATACATCGCCTGCTTGGCCTAGCCCCTGAATTTGTTTTGAAAAAATCTCTTGATAGCTATAGTCGTTTGCAATCGAGGTAATGGTCGACGAATCAGTACTTAACGCCATGGCAGGCAAGCTTGGGCGCTCAGCCTCGAAACGATTCAGGAGCTCTGAGGAGAAATGTTGCGCATCAGCTGCAGAGCCGCCATTGCCACAACTTAAAATTTTGTGGCCATCTAAGAGCGCTTGGACCATGACTGTTGAGCCTTGGGCGATAAGCTCAGGAAGCATATCAGCTGCCGCAATCTTGGTTTGGATGCTGTCAGTGAAGTGTTGGTGTATGCGATCGGTTAGTTTCATTATAGGGCCTTTCAGGGGATGTGACGGGGTTATTTTACTGTTATTTGATAGTTTTGTATACTCTGCTTATTATAAACACAACTTCATTCCCTCTTGCGTTCGACGATCATAACGTTTGGCTTTGCGATGGATTTTGAGGCAACACAAAAGCTGAAGCCATTCGGTCGCACTCACGTTTTGATAAACCAAGTGTTGACGCGACTTGTCTCCATTGTTCAACTGCCGAACTCACCTCTCTAATAATCCTGTGGGCTTTATCTTTTGTTAATCGGAACTCTTTAGCAACCGTGATTGCTGTGTCTAGAGATGCGGAGGTATCGTCAAAATCAATCGCTGCGTCAGAATGTGACCAAGGAAGAGGTTGACGACAGGAACTTGTTGAAAAAATATTCTAGTTTTCTCTTTAATTTTTACTTAATTTTCATGCTTTAAACTATAAGAATGAACACTTTATCAGGTAAAAGATATTATGGCAGCTAAACCTATTGCGGAACCTATTACAGAACAATCATTTAGAGACAGTTTGCGAGCGACTAAGGCTGATGGCGCACAACCGCTTAAGGACTTGCTTGCTCGTTTTTATGTCAAGAACGACGAGAACGATGAAGCTACTCAGGCACCAGATAATGTTTCTGATCAAGATAAATATTTGTTCAATAATACTAAAGTATTGTTCGATCAATTAATCAATTTAGCCATTGCGGCAAAAGAAAGAAAAGATTCATCGCAATTTAGGCGTGTTCTAATTTTAATGAAAAAACTAGAAGATTGTTTAAGTAAAAAAGAGGGTAAGGCTCTTACGTTAGAAGATATTGTGAATTTAGCTGACTTTACTTTACGCCCGAGCAAACGAACGAAACGAGAATTCCTTGCTTCTCTTGCTTCTGTGGTTCCGGTTCCGGAATCTATCGGTACATCTCTTCGTAGAGATAGCCGACGTAAGCGCCTTGAAATTGCAAAAGGTCTAATAATTGGCTCATCACGATCCATTGACGAGGCATCAGCTCATAATCCAGCTTCCCCAGAAGCTGCTCAACCACCTGCAGCGGCTGTTCCTACTAAAAATCAGGCAAAACTTAAAGAAGAGAAGGGGATGTTTGTCCTCAAAGAAAATGAGCGGAGTAAAAACCCAACAAAAACAGCCTTAGCAGACGTAATAAAAGGGCTTGAATTGAGTCTCGAATCAGCCGATAACATAGATGCTGATAACATAGAAGTCGCTAACAAAGAAATAATGCAACGAGAGTTGATTGACAAATATGGTGGAGTGACTGATCTCGTCATCTCAGGTGGTGGTGCAAAATATCTTGCTCAAATTGGGGTATTAGAAGAATTAGAGGGAAAAGAAGAGGGAAATAGTTTGCTCAGTCAGCTTAAGGCAGTTTATGGCAGTTCTGTCGGCGCGGTTTCTGCAACTGCACTCGCTTTTGGTTGTAGTGCAAAGGACACTGAAGCGCAAATGAATGCGATTCCCCTCAAAGACATTGGGGATAAATTATTTGATCGTTTACGCAATCTATTTAATAAAACACATCCAGAAGCAGAACAAAATTCAAGCACATCAACGGGGTTTCTAGGATGGTTGCGCAAGAAATTACTCAGTTTCAGTGTACACGGAGGCCAAAAACTTACCGAACATTCTCAAAAAATGGTGCATAATAATTTTGTGGCATTGATGGAAAGCATGGATAGTGTAGAAAATATACAAGAAAAAATAAACGCCATGGAGAAGAAGAGCCAGCTCGGAAATTATGCCAAGACGTACTTGAAAAATATCGAGCTTATCTTGCACCTTCCGAGGATGATAAAATACCTATCTCCATCACTTTTGAAGAGTTTAAAGCACTGCAATCTCTCTTTCCAACTAAAGTGAAGGATCTCTATATTACAGTGCTCAATCTTGAAACCAACAAACTTGAATATTATTCTCATGAAACCACACCTAAAAAAGATGTGGCAAAAGCGATGAATGAATCTTGTTTGTTGCCCCTTGCCTTTTCACAAAAAAATGGTAAGGCCGATGGCGGGATTGGTAATAATTTTGCTTGTGATAAAGCGTTATTAGTCAACACAAAAAGAAGGGAAAAAAATCCAAAAAAACAAGAAGGCATCGTTTTAGGCATCAACTTAGATAACAATAAAGATTATTATGTACCAGAATCTTTTAGTGTCGCTAAACGTATTGTAAGGGATATTTTCAGCTTATTTTTCACGGGTTATCATCGCAGAGTTTACCGAGAAGAAAGAGAAGATGTGATGGCAACAGGAATAGCTGAAGGACGACTGATGATTGTCAATGCACCGTATGCTAACGTGTCTTCTTCTAATTTTAAGTTAAATGAGCATGAAAAAACGACATTAAAAAGTAATGGAACCGACAGTGCAAAGCGCTTTCTCGAGAAAAAAGTGAGAGTCCGAGAAGATGAAACAGTCATTGCTTCGCTCTATGCAGATTTGTTAGACAATAACCAACAATTTGATAAAAATAGCTTTGAACTGATCAAATATAAAGAACCCTATTATCAACAAAGCTTTATGGCGCAAGTGAATATCGAGCTAAAAAAAATAGAATCCGAAAAAAGAAACTCTGCTGAGGATACGGATATGCCGATTCCGCAACTAAATAATGAGATAGACCGCGCACAAATTAAGTACTTAGAAAAAGTAAAAATTAGTCCCATTTATGAAGTGATCAAAGGCAATTCTCGCCAATGGCAAGGTGGATTTTTTAAAGATAAAAGTCCAAAACAAATTTTTGATGAGAAACTACATACTTTATCTGCTCGCGTTCAGCATAGAGCTCACCTTGCGGATGAACATGGTAGAAGCCTCAGCGCCTAATAGAAACCTTATCTAATAAACGTAAATTTCCTTATAAGAAATCAAGAGGCTTTATATTGGTTGAACCGTTTAATTTCATTTTTTGCTTCCCTTAATAACTCATTATTTTTAAGCAGCTTCAGAGTAAATTGGTTCAACATGCTTGTGTTTTTTTAAGGCTCTCCAAAGCTCCCAATTTTGTTGTAAGCCTAACCAAAATTCAGCCTCCATATTAAAAGCATCCCCTAACGCCAAAGCAGAATCAGCTGTAATGCCTCTTTTACCATGGACAATTTCATTCAATTTAGCATATGTCCATCCAAGGTGCGAAGCAAATGCTTTTTGTGTAATTTCCATAGGTTCAAGAAAGTCTTTTAGCAATATTTCGCCCGGATGTGTCGGTTCTCTATTTGTCGGTAACATAATTTTAGGTCTCCTCAATGATAATCAACGATATCAAGATCATATGCGCTACCTTCTTCCCATTTGAAGATGATTCGCCATTGCTTATTTATTCGAACACTCCAAAAGTCAGACAAGTCACCCGTCAATTTTTCGAGGTTGTTGCCTGGGGGCACTCGTAGTGTTTCTACTTTTGTTGACGCATTAATCTGATCGAATAATCGTTTTGCTTTGCCATGAAGATTAAGGGGAAGTTGTCTCGCATAGCGAGATGTTATTCCGTTAAAAACGTCATGGGCTGTCTTTGATTTAAAATTCTTAATCATAATTTGTATTGTATATCGATGTTCGATATAAATCAAGAAAAAATTCTATTTGTTGCTAACATATTGCTGCTGGGCAAGCGTACTCTTTGTGGTAATTTTTCCTCATCAAGCTGGCGACCCGTCAGATCATGAGTAGCATAAACTAAATCACTCAATCTATCCGTCATTCCCAGCACAAAGAGTACCGCCGAATAGCCACCGATTGATGTAGTTGAATCGCCTTTTTCAATTTTGCCGATAGTGGCTCTGGAGACCCCTGCGCGTTCTGCCATCAGCTGTGCGGTGATACGGCGACGACGGGCATCGCTTATGTCTTTTCCTAGCTTACGTAATGCTCGGAGGACTGGAATCGGCAGCTTGGTAGCCCGAATGTCGCGCAGCGCCATGGGCGAAGCCAAATGCGGTCCTCCCGCTGATCCATATATCAAAATATGTTAAGATGCCAATCGTTCTTAACGTACTTTAATTATTGTTAAGTTAAATGACAGAAATCTAAAGAAGGATTGCATAAAATGAAACGTGTCACCGGAATCGGCGGAATTTTTTTTAAAGCCAAGGACCCTAAGGCATTAGGTGAATGGTATCGTAAACACTTAGGTATTGACGTTCAAGACTGGGGCGGCACGATATTCGAATGGAATGCTGAAGGTAAGCCTAATGTGACGGGTGTCACAGCCTGGAATATTTTCTCCACGTCTGAACATCTCGCCCCAAGTACCGCACCGTTTATGATTAATTATCGCGTTGAGGATCTTCATGCATTACTAAGCTTACTGCGTGCTGAAGATTGTATCGTTGATGACAAAGTAGAAGAGTCAGAATACGGTAAATTTGGATGGCTAATGGATCCAGAAGGCAATCGTATTGAGTTGTGGGAGCCACCTGTTGGCTCATAGCTGCCGATAATGTATATTTAGT
>JAIELR010000006.1 GCA_019752835.1 Gammaproteobacteria bacterium
GAAGCGTATAATAATGATTTAAAGCCTCCCTGTATGAGTAGATAAAACTATGCTCTCCATCTCACCCGTCACCAATTCCTCCAAAGCCGGTAACTACTTCGACAGCGACAATTATTACGCCAAAGATGATCCTGAGGCCAAAAAACTCAGTGGGTGGTGGGGTAAAACGGCTGAGACATTGGGTTTATCCGGCGAAATTGACCGTGAACAATTTGTATCGCTACTCAATGGCAAAATGCCCAATGGTGAGCAACTGGGTATTGTAAAAGACGGACAAAACCATCATCGTAACGGCTATGATTTAACCTTTTCTGCGCCTAAATCGGTTTCGTTAATGCTGGAAATTGGTGGCGATAAACGATTATTGACGGCGCATGATAATGCTGTGAATGCGACATTGGCGCAAATTGAATCGGATTTAGCGAGCGCTCGTATTACGCGTAAGGGTGAAACCACCATTGAGCATAGCGGCAATTTGGCGGTGGCAAAATTTCTTCATGATACCTCACGCGCCCTTGACCCGCAGTTACATACCCATGCTGTGGTTCTTAATGCAACGATGCGAGAAGATGGCAAGATTCGCTCACTGGCCAGTCAAAGCCATGCGAAAACAGGCGTTGACGGTAAAGCCGGATTTATGGAGCGTTTATTTGAGAATAAGCTCTATTATGGCAGTCTTTATCGTTCGCATTTGGCTTATGAAGTCAACCAGTTAGGCTATGAGGTGAATAAAACGCATCGTGATGGCCGATTTGAACTCGCGGGCATTAATAAAACCATTCTTGAGCACTTTTCAAAACGGCGCGCAGACATTGAACACGCGATGCAAACCCATGGACTGGAAGGTGCAAAGGACGCTGCATATGCCACAATTCTCACCCGCGCGAATAAACAAGTGGTTTCCCATGATGAATTGCGGGCTTTTTGGCAACAGGAAGCAAAAGCCGTGGGCTTTAAACCTGAAGCAATATTAGAGCAAGCCAATGTTCGCGCGCAATCACCCGATAAAACCCAATATCACGCGCCCTCCTCTGAAAAATCCTTTAGCTTTCAACTCGTTGCTAGTTTTGATTTTTTGTCCAAATAGAAAAAATTTATTATATAACAGCGAGTTGAGTTATACATAGAGGGTTGCGTTACTAGAGGCAGTAAGATAAATTCATTAACCTATTTTAGCATTGCTGGGGTTGGAGCGTTATTAAAATGCGGGTTTTTCAGTGATTTTGCTAGTTTTACTCTGAAAATAATTCTCCTCATAGCAAACCAAAGGAAATATCTTATGTGATTGATTTAATATCACTTATTATTTTGTGAAACTAGCAACGAGTTGTATATCACACGTTGTCGTGCTTAAAACGCGTTTGAGTGTGTCAATACAAAAATCTGCCTCCATACTGATGCTGAGCTCCCAATCAAGCACAAAACGGCTGTACCAGTCTATAATCGCCACCAAATAAACAAAACCTCGTTGCAAGCGAATATAGGTAATGTCAGTGCTGAAAACCTGACATGGCCTCTCAAGTTCAACATCCCGTAACAAATACGGGTAAATTTTATGTTCTGGATGCGGCGTACTCGTATGAGGGCCAGGGGCAACTGACTGCAAACCCATATGCTCATACGCCCATCGAA
Source organism: Gammaproteobacteria bacterium (assembly GCA_019752835.1). The sequence goes on from JAIELR010000006.1 coordinate 1,633, forward strand.
TTTGATATCGACTGCAAGGGTGAAGATGAAGCCTAATATAGTCACTCATTTGCCTCGTCCCAAAAAACGGGTGCTTCGTATAAATTTCATCCACCAACCGCAACAACTCAAGTTGTTCATCACTCAGCCTTTTTGGGCGCGGGGTGTAGTAAACACTGGCGCGGTTTAATGCCAGAAGTTCGCATTGCCAACGCACCGACAGCACGGGATGATTGACCTCAACCCAGCCTCGCCTCTCATCCACGGAACATGTCAGACTTTTTTTTAAAAAAATCATTTTCCATAATAATAAATTCATTGGCTCTCGTTAATTCAGAATGAATTACTTCAACGTCAGAAATACCCAGTGCGTCAACCGGAATAGAAAAGGTTTTGGGGGAATTTAGCATCATCGTTCCTTGGTATAACGCGCTGGATTGACCCCAGTATAAAGCAACTTTTTTAGCCATTCCACTCAAAGTATCAAAGAACCGAAAAACTTCTCCGAAACCGTGCGACAAGCCTATACAGGCTATCAATTTATTGAAACGGGCCATTCACTGGGCGGCTTATATGCCCAATTAAATGCAGTAGACTTTCCAAAAAATACAGAATCCGTCTGCTTTGACTCCCCGGGGATTGCCACGCTTATAACAGTCCAGCAACGCTCTCCTCTTAATGCGACTTCTTTTACTGCTTTTGTGTCTGCGCCCAACTTCATTAATACCAGTGGCAAACCTTTGGGAGCGCTTACCAGGATATACCCTAAACATATCAGTGAGGGCATTACGCCCATTCCTATCTTGTCTTCGTTGATTTCAATCACATCCGATTTGATAGAAGGCACTCATATCATCCTGGATATTATGCAGCGGGATAAGGATTGGTTTCAGAAGAACCAGCATTCGATGGCAAATTTCCTTGAAAAATTTGCTCCCGACGGTGTCAGACATAGTCTTATGCGTCAGGTCACGTCATGGCCAACCACGCGAAGTTATTTATGGTATTTAATGGAGTGTTTCCCCAATGGTTTGCCCAGTCCCATGATAGCAACACTGGTGGCTTCTCAATCCAATGCAAATCGCCGTATTGAGGGTACCTTTGAACGTATGAAAGATTATTCACCGGGACGTTTTCTGGCCCCTTCCTTAAAGGCCTTCAATGAAAATGAGGTGACTACGTTAGCAACATCGCTTCGTGGCGATTTCGATAACTATTATACGGACCCTTTATTGAAGCAATTATTGGTTGACGCCATGCAAATTCAACTGAAAAATGCGAGATTTAACCCGCCAACCATTGAGAGGGTGTGTGGGATAATATCGGATATGCGTGAGCGCCCTCGTTCTCTCATAGCGATGGGAACAAGCGCCGTAGGTAATCTCTTCAGTGGCCCTTGGCGGAAAGCCAAAGTACCGCAGGGAAATCCTTAGCCTCTCTTGCCGCTTGAGGTGAAAGTTCAGTCAAGACCCTCTCGTGTTAAACATTTATTGACTGTTTTTTTTAATTTTGTCGCAAGGTTTTCTTTAGTATGGCAAGGGATATATAATAGCTGTTCATTCATAATGGCCTATTGCCACGGAACAGGGGATGGTGTCTCACTTGTGAATTAATGCATTTTTAAAATTTACATTATTGATTTTTTTGAGCATCATATCTTGATCTGTGTTAATTCAAATCATTTTTTGGCGCAAAACAAGACATAAAATAAATGTAAACATTCTAAAAAATAAAATTCAATCTCTTTTTTTGCTATTTTCAAATTACTGAAACTAAAAATGAAATAGTTATTTTTTAGTTTCTTAGGTTAATCCAGAGTAAAAATGGCCTAAAAAAGAACAAATCAAGCCTGTTTAGTGCCTAAACTACTCAATTATTGGAACTTTATAAAAATATGAATTTTATATTTTTTCTCAAATTCATAAATGAGACGCCATCCCCTGTTCCGTGGCAATAGGCCAATATCATCTTTTAAAGTTAAAATTTCTATTATGTTCTTTAGCCCAATGACAAAATTTTGCTTCAATTTCTAGGGCCTTCTCGTCACCCATTTTTTTACGAATTTCTTCTATCGCCCCTTCTACTCTTGGTCCTGTTGCTTTATTCATTCTTACTTTCGTGTTTATGCCAAACTGAGATAATAAGGCAGGATAATTTATAACTCTGAGCATGGCTAATTTACCTTCCAAAAAATTCCTCTTTGAGGGTAATACTAGTTCAAAGTGACAATCTCCCTCTCCAGGTTTTAAAGCAAAAATCATGATATCTAAGTGACTATTACCATAATTATAAATTTTGCCAAACTCCTGGGTTTTCAGCTGAATTTTCAACTTAAATTTATATGCTAAGAAAGCAAAAATATCTTCTGTTAAGTATTCACCAAATTGATTAGCTATATTTAAAGTTAAATCTCTCTCTTGAGGCTCTTCAAGCATTCGATCGATAAAGCATCTAAAATGTCCTTCATTGTAGGAAAAGCAATATTCTCTTAAAGCATAAGCCATTGCTAGTTGATATAAAATACCTTGCCGAGCCAAGCATTTTATTGCCCCATCGCGGTATTCTGGTCGAATATTCCCATTTTCAAAGATTTCAGGTTTAAATATTCGTTGATTTGCGGCTTCAATTTTGGTGTTAATTTGATTACTTTCTGTGCCTTCAACTACATTTTCAACATTACTTAATTTTTTAATGATTTTTTTAATAATAGGATTATCAAGATCGATTTGGGGTGACAATAATGCATCCATCACTTGCGAAAAGACTTCTTCTGTAAAGGTATCCGGATTAAGGTAAAAAGATTGAGCAAATTTCCTTCTAAAGCTTCGCTTCGTTGTCAATAAGTCATTGCCATTATTTCTATGGTATAATAAACCCAATGCGAAAGCACTTAACGCACAGTTACCATCAGCAAGTGTCTCATGATGGGTCCAATTGTTTCCTAATTCCCCATAAGTATCGTGAAGTTTTCTATTCTTTTTTGCATACTGGTAATCGTTTATTCGCTTTAGAGCTCTTTTTGATCGTTGGACATCATCGGGTATTAAATAATCAGCTAATGACTCTTCATTTATATCAAAAAAGCCTTGTTTATTAAAATCTTTTAGCTTTGTGAAAATAATATCAAGCGAAGAAGGATAAGCATTTTTGCTTGCCGCTTGCAAAATAGCCCATCTTTTATCTCTGCTTTTTTTCCATGAGTCAAAGTCAGGGGATAATGTATTATATTGTTCTGTGAGTACATAAAGGCGAGATTCTATATCGATATATCGATTTTCTGGATTAATATAATTTGCATAGAAATTATTTGCAAATAATTCAGTTAAAAATCGTAAGATGACTCCCAATTTTTGTTTATTTTGCTTATTGGGATTTTCCTTAAGCAGATTTAACTGAGCTTCAACACGTGAGTAAAATTCTGGGAGTCGTATTTGTGGATTTATATTTTCCTCGATATTTATTTTAAATGTTTGTTTAATGAGTAATTTTAAAATATCAACAAAAGAAGTATTGTCAAACTCTGGGTCGTATTCTATAGCACTATTTAAAACATAGAGCATATAACCATAGATATTTATATGTACGTGATTTTCTATATTCGACCTGAGTATAGGCATTCGTTCTGCAGCATCAGTCGGTGCAATGACATATTCTAATAAAAAATCCAATACTGCATTTATTGAATGATCTACATTTATTATCCATTTTGAATCCACCAAGGTAATTAACGAATAAAGCGGTAAATAATTATAAGAATCAAAAACTAATATTAAATTCTTTAGTTCTGTTGGATTTGTCTTTAACTTCTGCGCAATCCAGTTGATCTCTCTATAAGTGAAGCCGTCTTTTTTACCTGCTCCAATGGCGGTTGGGATGAAAAAGACGACAGGTTTTTGTTGGTGCAATACAAAGTTAAAGAGATCGTCTTCGCCCTGCGCATTACTGATACCATACGCCGCCTCATAATGATAAAGGCCTAATATATTGTGAAAAACAGAATAGGTTTGTGCTAAATCCTTGCTAATACCTAACGCGTAACCTCCACGGAGTTGCGCTGTTCCTGCATAATGTTGTAAGAAATTATCCATATTAAAAAGCTGACAGTACTGTTGAAGCTGCTGCTTTAAGCATTGCACGCTCTCTATTTCAAAAATATCAGTGATTTTGCTCGCATCAATTAATTTATCGAGATCATCATGCATTGCACGCCGTTCCCGATTCACGGCATAATGTTGGTGATATTCAAACCATACAAATTTATCAAGCACATAACTTAGAAAGTCATTTAGAAATCGACGTTTTTCTTGGCTATGTCTAATTACCGCAAGCCCTTCGTCTAATTGATAAGACTCCCTGCAAAAAGCTAGTTTGTTTGCAGATAAGGCAGGTGTATTCAGTAGCGTCATTATCTGATCTATTATGCAGACATTGAGATCAGTATCTGCCGTTAATGCAACGACTTGATAAGCTTTATCAAATGCAGTGAGCATGGGTATTTGTGCTAAAGGAACAGATGATGCTACGATTCCACTGATTTGAGAGCGGGTAAGGGTTCTATAAACGGGATATAACTCGGAGATTGTTTGGTTTACAATTCGCGCACTAGCCCAGTCGCCTATTTTATAATGAGCAGCGCTTAGTCTCTGAGCTGCCTCTACATAAACTGGACGCAGGCTGAGAGCCATTTCAAATAATTTTATTGCACTAGAGAGCTCTCCCTTATTCACTTGATATAAGCCTTGGTAATAATAAATTGGCGCATAATAATCAAATTGCTTTTCTGCTGTTTCCAAGTATTCCCACGCTTCTAAGGGATATTCGTTGTTATCAATAAGTCTCTTAGCTTGAAAAAAGTCTCTCAGATAAACAGCACCCATATTTCTATTACTAATATTTACAAGAATATCCGTAACTTCTTCATGATTATTGAGAAAATTTGAGTTCTGTAGAACCGCATAGTTCAAAAAGTCGATTATTTGATCAATAATTTCGCTGTATTTTTCTCGTTCTCTCAAACAAGATAATGCTCTAACGCCCTCAATTGAAATCAAGTCAGGGTATTTATAGAGCAAAAAAATCATATGACATAAGTCTCCCATTACCTCATATCTAACAGACTCAACATTTATGTCCAAATATACCTTACATAAAAATGTAATTTCACTGGTAGTGCGCTTTTTGTCTTTTGAAAACAATTTATCAATCAATACAGTGAATCATCT
>JAIELR010000014.1 GCA_019752835.1 Gammaproteobacteria bacterium
CATGCCCACAACTTCATGGCGGCTATTTTTAATAGGAACTTTGCTGGATAAAAATGTTCCTTGGCTGCCATTAGGTAAAATAGCTGGTTCTTCAGTAATTATTGTTTTACCTTGATCAAGCACTTGCTTATTAATCGCATCTAATACTTCGGGAATAACAAAGTTATCTATATCTATATTGCGCTTGCCCACAATGTCTTTTCTAGACTTCAACGCCATAAATTGAGCTTGGTTGTTATTGCAACCAAGATATACCCCTTCTCGGTTCATCCAATACACATTGCCTGGCATTTCTGCAATAATGTTTTCTAAAAAATCAAGTTTATCTGCTATTTCTTGCCTTGTTTTTGTAATATCAACCGAGATGCCTAACAAACCAACGATTTTTCCATCGTAGTTTTTCAAGGGTACTTTGTGCGATAAATATAATGCGGTAAAGCCATTATTAAGAACACACCATTCTTCAGCGACTGCGGGCTGACCCGTAGTCATCACTTTCTTATCTATCTCATATAATTTTTGAGCTTGCTCCGCAGGAAAACACTCATAATCATTTTTGCCTATATGCTCATCTAAAGAATGAAAACCAAAATCTTTCCAATTATTAGTATTGCTTCCCTTAAATCTTCCATCCGTATCCTTCCAATATACGTGTTCGGGCATTTGTGCAATGATATCGGCTAGATCAATCTCATTAGCAATTTGGGTTCCACGGCGACGATACAATAAAGTTAATAACACTACTGAACCGCATGTCAAGAGACTAAGTAAATACCCCACCATTAATAAATAGTCATGCATGATAGCCGCGTGAGAAACAATAGCTAGCTGAATAATTAGAAAACCTGAAAAAGTAACTAATGATATCCCTTTAGCAGATTTCTCAATGACAATGCGTACTGCTTGAGGAATAAATAACAAAGCATTTAAAAATAAAGCAGCGCTAAAAATTAATTCGATTATTCCCTTAATCATAGCGAGGCCCTTCTCCTTCCCTTAACTATTAATTTTTGCTTCCTTGCAACCTAAACGAAAATTTTCGTTTACCTACATAAATAATAGCCGATTTTTGGCAAAAAATATACTAATAATATATTTTTTGCACAAAAAGCTTTGGTTAGGTGAGAATTCGTCTTTGAAGGCAGTAAGAGCCTAGTAAATTTTTTATTGCATATATGGATTATGGAAAAAAGATTAACGCATTAGGCTGGTTCTAGTACGGCGTATCGTTTAAATTTCAATGATAGCCACTTGCATACCCTTTCTTCTTCTTTAGGAACAAGCAACCGATAAGCGGCAGTTAAAGCCTCTGTTTCAGCGCTAGGATAAATCACATAATTATAACCAAGCTTAGACCATAATGGCAAAATAATAGGACATTCTTCTTTTAAATACTCTACGCAACAGTCAAATATATGTTGAAATACGATTTCTTTAGCTTGAATACGTTCTTGGAAACGCTTAATAAATACTAAAGTGGTATTTATTATAGCTGAACGAAAGGAGCTGTCATAAATATAGGCTTTATCTATTTCTCTTTTTAACTCAATATAGTCCGGATGAGATAACCAATAATCCCATCTAAAAAACTTAACTGGGATATCTAAACTGCGCTCAATTATTTCTCTATTACGATCAATCCACGCTTTTCCTGCGTCCAAAGCAAGATTATAGCTATCCTCATCGGAGCAATGAGAGTCTACTATCTCAATATTAATGCGTTGTAAAGTATCACAAACCATAATATGGCACTCATCGAAAGAATGATTAATTAGCCTTAAGGCGGCAGCTAATTTTTCCCCTTCATGATAGGCCTGACCCACGCTAATTAATAATGCTCCCCTGCCTAGAGATGCTCCGTTTTTCTTATTAAAGTTAACGAATCTAGCTTTGATGATACCGTTTTTAGGACCCTTCATTTTGCGATTACTGGCCTGCTCTAATTAATAGCAAACATTTTGCCTGTGCAAAAATGGGCTTATTTTGTCCGCTGATAGACTTTAAAAAGGCTTTAACTTTTGTCATATAATCCTCTATTATGCTACTTTTGACCATAATTTTTACTTGTTATTATAAGTCCGCAATACTATCAAAAATAGCTTGCAATTGATATACGGGAATATAGTGAGTAAATCAGTTTTATCTGTCTACGTTAACTCGACGCAAGACTATCGTATAAATGATAACCAAAATGAGGGCTTATGTGTAAATTGTAGGCTAAAATAGGTTCGAACAATTATTCTTGATACCATTGGGTTTTGCTATTAAATTTTTCCATGACTCAGCGTAAATGAGTCAGTTGGTTTTTCATCCTGTAAGACTGGTATTGTTTTCTTACCAATGTTTTGAGCAACAGCGAGTTAATCCAAATAAAAAGGGGGCTAATTTCTTAGACCCCTTTATCCTTTCTGTTGTTGAAGCAAAAAGGTCACCACCTCTTGAACTAAAATTTATAAGAAGGTTTCAATCCACGCACTCCGAAGAGTGCGAAACTACATTTATTTACTCTATCTTCAAGACAACTATACAGATTTCAATCCACGCGCCCCGAAGAGCGCGACAATTACATATTACTCAAAGCTTCTAAGAGTTTCAACCCATGCACTCCAGGGAGTGCGAAAACTACATTTGTTTCTTTTACTCAATCTATCTTATACAAGTTTCAATCCACGCGCCGGATAAAACGCGATCAGCTCGTAAGAAGCTGAAGACAACACCAGTGATTGTCGTACGTTAATTTTATCACATAGAATAAAATAAGCTACTGTTATGATGTGTAAATTTTGATCGATTAAGCAATGTAAATTTTCGTGATCGCCACCCTACTATGACCCATTTCTAAACTCACTTGCAACCGCGCAGCGCGATCTCGCTGTTTCTGCTCACTTGTCATGTCTGCTTTGGTTGGTCCGCCCTTAACAGGGGGTTTCCAACCCGCGAGCTCTTCATACCGTCTCTGTGCGTAAGCATGACGCTGACCATGCTGGTGCGTGATGCCTGCACGCTCACAGGCTTGGTAAAACCTTTTAAGGTAGGTTTTATAGCTCGTATCACTCGGGATCAGGGAACTGTTTCTACTGTCTACAAGCTGCTTTGCTTTATCTAACCAAGCGCGTTGTTCAGCAGTCAAAATAGGCACGAGCCGTTCGCGCTTACCTTTAGTTTTCGTCAAATGTAGATAGTTTCCGGTGTCGGCAAGATGCGGTTGTATTTTTAAGCTTTCTTCCATGCGCATCCCAAATAACTTTTGTCCTTCTACACTATGACGCATCAACGGGTCTTTTAGAAGACTTAAATCAGCATCGGTAAATACGACCGACTTATCTTGGTGAGTGGCGTAGACGCGCTTCGGAATACCTAGCGCATCATTCGACGGCACCATGTTAATTTTTCCCTCGAACCGCTCCATGAGCCACCGGATATGACTCATTCTATTCTTCATGACGCCTGCGCTGATATCATTTGCTTTCCAGTGATCTACTAAAGCTTTAATATGCTTCGGTTTTAAAAATTTTACATGATCTAATTGATACCCTAGACCAAATAATGTTTCTACAATACTAATAAGTGAATCTTGTCTATCGTCTTGCGTTCTGTAGGCTCCATGTTTATTATGTTTGATAACAGTTATAACTGAACTTACTAATTTATGACGTTTACCCATTGTTTTTTACCTCGTTTTTGGTTAGTTTGAAACTGTCACGTTGCTGCAACAGTGAATTTTTTGTTTTTACATTGTTTAAGTCTTTGATTTATTTTAAATTGTGATAACGCACGTTGTGCGTCACGTTCTACATTTCATGTATTAACGTGACGACAAGCCGTGCTTGTAAAGCTGTCGTTCAGGTATTGTCGGTTAGTGGTGTTACACTCCGCTGATAACCTAATAGGCTACCAGCGTGCGATTTCTCGCTATAGTGTAGAAACGACTAAGGTGATGCACCTATGATGCAGGTTCGGTATTGAACCCGACCTGATCATCTGCTTGCGCAGTTAGTCGCTTGAACGATGTAAGCTAGAAGCTTACAAGAGAGTTAAAAATTACGAGCTTGCGCTTGTAATAAGTTAACGGGTCAGTCGCTTAAAGATAAACGATTGACTATCAGCGTTGCACTGTTTAGTTAAATAAGCTGTGTTACCTATATAGCTATAGGCATAAGCTTTGGTTGAAAGGATTGCGTTAAAGCAATCGAGTTAAACAAGCAATCTGTGATAGATTGCTTAGGGTGCCAGGCGGTTAAACCGCACGACTTTCATGGCGCGTCGTGTTTCTCAAAAAAATCTATAGGTCTGCTTCTGTGAGCAGCTTTTGTCGCTATTAGAGCATTTAGCCACAAAAGCTGCTAGTTTCCTTTTGCTATAAAAACTTGGTTATAGCTCCTGTGAGTACTCAAGTTTCGCCTTACGACTCACTTGAAGAATAAAGACAGCAGCTGCATTAACCTATTTCGATATTTTCTAATGGTTTTAACGATCCTTAAAGGTAAGGTTCCTCAAATCCCAGATCGCTAATGCGGGGTCTGCGATCCGTATCCGGACAATAGTACATGTAATCAGACTTGGGGATTACGTGAAAGCCAATTTTTTTATAGTGGGATTTTAGTTTTTTGGTCGCCCTTTTTTGCTCGTCAGTTATTTTCAGCAATCCCACTGATGGATATTTCGGATCAGATTCAAATTGCAGTGGGAAAGCTTTTAAAACAATGAGGGCGCATTCGTGACCGAATTTTTGAATTAGCCGATTGATTGTCGCCAAACCTAGAAATTTTCCTCTATATGCCGGATACACTTCTACTTTGTCTATATACAATAAATTACTCCAGGTACTAGGCCAACAAATGCCATAGTCTTTCATCAATTTCTTTTCTAAATAGTCATGCTCAGTACTGCCTTCCACAAATAGTGCCTCATAGCACTCGTAAGTTGCTTGAGAATGATGCTCAAATAAATCAAACATCCATTCTCCATGATTTAATGCCGTGGCCAGATCTAAATATGTGGCTTTTATTTTACCCGCACATATTGGTTCGTTATCATCGGTGTCGATGTTAATCTCACCTGTTATTTTTGTTACGTAGTTTTCTAGCTCATCTGAATAGAGAGCATCGCTTATTTCAAACTTAATCATACGGAATATCCTCTTAATCGAATTTCCTCATCCAACATTAGTGAGGGCATCCAAAAATTATCTAGCTTAATAATAAAACGAATAGAGTTATCGCGAGGATCGATACAAACTCCAAACCAAAGATTGGATTTTGTTTGATATTTCTTAATACCGCAATAGTCATGCATGAAAATGCGCACTTCGACACTTTCCCGATCACAATAATAAAAAGTTAACCCTATTTTTGCTGGATATAATATTATACTAAAATCGTGTGGTTTATTATCCTTCGTCAATTCAATCATTTTTCCAAAATTATGAGAAAGTTTTGAAACATTGGAGTAATCTAGTGTTAAAATCAACAAGGCAATCTCAATCGAATTTGAAGTTTCAATTTTCTCTAATTGTATTATAAAACCAGATACCGTTGCGCTCTGAAATATTGTTAAGATGCCATCAGGAGTAGGATTCCCACGATAACCCATGCGTCTTACGATCATTGCAGCATCAATTTCTGCCTTAAAGTCTTCATAAAAATAGACGAGAGCGGCACCTTCAATCCATAAATTTTGTTTTAAATGATAGGCTAATATCGTAAGCTCATCCTGAGCAAGTATCTTTTCTTGATAATTAACTCGTCTATTAATATAGCTTAAAAACCAAACAGGTGTCCTTAAGAACTCTACCATCACATCTAGAAAAAATACGTCCATTACAAATGGAGGTAAAACGCTATTTATGTTTTCAAGCTGTAAAAAATACTTCGTTTGTGCAAAAAGCGCGGGATAATAATCCAAAACCACACAAAATATATATATCTGATTTGGATTGCGAGATAATTTTAATTCTGACATACTGGAATCAACGAGCTTATACTGAGAATCTATATATAGTTTGGCACAGTCAACCCCTTGATCATACGCATCCTGAACTGCTTTTTTAAAGTCATCCTTAATAATTTCACCATTGCCTCTTTTGGCCTGCAAAGTCAATTTTTTTGCTTTTGCTTGTAAAATAATTATTTTGTCTGCAAAAACCACCAAGACATCAATTTCGCCTTTTATATTCTGCGTTTTACTCTGAGGATCAATAATGTGAACATTACTATAGACCTTATCCTTACCGAATACTAATGCTAATTTCTCAGCGCATATTGTTTCTGTAAATCTTCCTCTATGCTCTGACAAATGCTTTCTATAGTTTTTATCATCCCACATCCATTGAAATGGGGTTTCGTATAACGCTTGACAGAGATCGACATATTGAAATAATAAATATTCGTCAGCGTTGATTTTAATTAACGGATAGCTTCCTGATAAATTAAAATCACTCATATTTTCAAATTTTTCATTGGTTTTTTTATGGTCAAAAGTAAAAGCCTCTAATACATAGTTGATTATCGCTGGTTCTAAAGCTATGTTTTCAGTCAACTGATTGATATTAAGAATTAATGGCGGTAAAAATGTCCATAAATCTGGATGAAGCAATTTTAGCGTCTCCATGTGAGAGAACATTGCTTTTTCTTGAATCTTCATTATGCTAGTGATAACTGCATTAGCTTGCTCAATTGAAAATCCTTTATTCTGTTGCAGCCAATGATTATCTTCTGAATATTTTTTGACAGAAAAATCAAGGTACTGAAAAGGATATACCGATTCGCCTCCATAAAATATCGCTTCTCTATGGTATCCCATCTCAGTAGGCTGAAATTCATTTGCGTC
>JAIELR010000036.1 GCA_019752835.1 Gammaproteobacteria bacterium
TATTTATGCTTAGGAAAGAGTGCCAAAGAAATCGCTAAAATAACAAACATTTCATTTAGAACAGTTGAAAAATATTTAGAAAGCCTTATTAAAAAAACTCATTCCAGTAGAAGAACTGATTTAGTACAAAAATTAAGTCGTTATTTTTCTGATCTCAATTAAATTCTAATTTTTTAGCATTATTAACTAATACCACGTTTTCCCTATCATCACACTTTTACACCATTTTTTTATTATAAAGATTAGAAGTTTTATTTCAAATGCTGATAACGACAAGGCGGTTAAGACCTCAGTTTATTTTTTTCTGCTATACTGGATTGACTCGTTGTTCTGTATTGAGAAATCAGACCATACAGCTGAAGTAAAATGACTTTAATTTAAACAAGGGATCAATTATCATGAATAACCTGATTAAACGAAATCCATTCTTGTCGATTCAGACAGAGCTTGATAAAGCCATCAATGACTTTCATCAATTGTTTATTGGGCAGGAAAAAAATTTGCGGACTGATTTTGATAATTTTCTTATCACGCCCTCAGTGGATTTAATCGATGACAAAGAAAATATCAAGGTTGTTGCGGAAATGCCTGGCATGGGTGAAGAGGATATCAAGGTGAATATCAGCGGCAATGCCTTGGTCATCAAAGGAGAAAAGAGCACCTCCAAGCAGGATAAAGGGAAAAATTATTTTAAACGGGAAATTGGTTATGGCAGTTACGAGCGCACGATCCCTCTTCCCCCTTCGGTTGACCCAACTAAAGCGAAGGCCAGTTTCAAAAAAGGTATGCTGTGGGTGGTGATTCCAAAACGTCAGGAGGCCATGAAAGAGTGTCGGGAAATTCCGGTTGAACGCATAAAAGAATAGTGCCAAAACATGTATCGTATTCTTCCTTTCTTGCGTATCAATAATTCGATTGCAGACAATTGGAGCCTAAATACCACAGAGATTGAAAAACGAAAAAATCAATATGGTAATAATGACATTATCAGAATTCATGGAAATCGCTGGTTGACTTTACTATTTGATACAATCAGCGATCCTATGATTTGGTTTTTGATCATTACCAGTGGGTTATTTACGGTTCTTAAAAACTATAATCAAGCTATTATTCTGTTATTGGCGACTATCCCTCTGTTAGGCATGGATGCATTTCTGCATTGGCGAACGCAAGCGTCTGCTCGAAGTTTAAGTAGACAACTGGCGACAACTGCCAGAGTAATTCGTAGTGATAAAGAAGTATTGATTGCAACGGAAGATATTGTTCCAGGTGACTTGATTATTATGTCAAGTGGCATGCTTTTTCCGGCTGATGGCATCTTGATAACAGGCAGCAATATGCAAGTTGATGAATCATTATTGACAGGAGAATCATTTCCAGTTGAGAAAAGAATATTGAATGATTTCCCTGCAAATGCAGTAGAGCCCGCCATTGACAATCAACATTGGGGATTTGCAGGAACCCGTTTATTGACAGGTCAGAGTTTAATGCGCGTGGTATATACCGGTCAGGAAACTCTTTATGGCGAAATCGTTACATCGGCGCTTAAAATAAAAGAAACACGAACTCCATTGCAAAAAGCCATTACCAAATTGGTATTAGCATTAATCGTTTTTGCAAGTGTTTTTTGTTTGATATTAGCAGCTGTTCGTTATTTGCAAGGTTTTGGCCTCATCGATGCATTATTAAGTGCGGCTATATTGGCTATTGCTGCTTTACCAGACGAGTTCCCTGTGGTATTTACTTTTTTTCTTGGCATTGGTGTTTATCGATTGGCACAAAAAAAAGCGCTGGTAAAACGAGCTGTTTCAGTCGAAAATATTGGTCGAATTACATGTATTTGTTCTGATAAAACCGGCACGCTTACTGAAGGTCGATTTAAACTAATAGATGCTCTTCCAGCCATTGGAATAGATAAACAGCAACTGCTATCTTTGGCAATGCTGGCCTCCCGCTCCGATAGCGGTGACCTGCTTGATCAAGCTATTTTTGCAGTTTTTTCAAAAGAAAATAATGCAGATTACCTTCATGTTGCTAATTTTCCTTTTACTGAAGTCCGAAAAAGAGAAAGCACTATTGTACAAATGCAATCAGGACAATTCTTGGTAGCAACAAAAGGTGCGCCTGAAACCATACTATCACTTTCTGGGCTTGCTCCAGTGGAAATAGCAGTCTGGACAGACCGCATTTCTTCGCTTGCAAGTCTGGGTTATAAAGTAATTGCTTGTGCAAAAAAAAACATACAATCTACCTTATTAAATGATGAACCCCAGTTTGGTTATCAATTTGCTGGTTTACTGAGTTTTACAGATCCACCACGATCGTCAGTAAAAGAAGCGATTAAATTATGTCAAGAAAGTGGGATACATGTATTAATGATAACAGGTGATCATCCACTAACAGCTCATGCTATTGCTTGCGAAATCGGTTTAGGAAACAACAACCCAAAAATGATTTTAGGTGAGGAAATAAGTGAACAATTGCTAAATGATAATAAATTTTTATGCACTATCGATGTGATTGCTCGTGCAATTCCATCTCAAAAATTGGATGTAGTTACCTATCTGCAAGCAGCGGGTGAGATTGTCGCAGTCACCGGAGATGGTGTCAATGATGTTCCCGCATTGAAAGCAGCTGATATTGGTATTTCAATGGGAGAACGTGGCACACAAAGCGCACGTGAAGTAGCTGATATTGTCTTGATAGATGATAATTTTGATAGCATTGTCAATGCCATTGCTGAAGGTCAACAATTATTCAGAAATTTACAATTGAGTTTTAAATATTTATTAATGATTCATATTCCATTTATTCTCTCTGCTGCACTTATCCCCTTGCTAAGTTTTCCATTACTTTATTTTCCGATCAATGTGGTGTTGATTGAGTTAATCATTCATCCAACTTGTATGTTAGTTTTTCAGGGTACTCCATCAAGTAGTAAGCTTTCTTCCGTAAAAAGGACAAAAATTATTCGTTTTTTTTCTTTCCAAGATTGGTGTGGTATTATTATAATCGGTTTATTTACAACTGGATTTGTCATATTAAGTTTTATCTTTACATTTGAATCGAACCAACATGTTGAGCATGCACGAGCATTCTCACTAGCAGCTATGGGTTTCATCAGTGCCATATTAACCGCTGGGTTAAGCAATCTGCGCACAAAAACGTCTCGTATTATCACATTAGCAACGATGGGCTTTACTGTTTTGCTGATTCAAAATCCGTTGAGTGCAGAAATTTTAAATTTAACCCCTTTGAATATGAACGATTGGCTGATCATCATAGCTGGTAGCTTGGTTACCTTAGGTCTTCTAAAGTGGGTGTCGAATTAGATTTTTTTGTAAGGCACACTGCTCAACTAAACTGGAAATAGGGGGTATTATGCAATTAACCAATAAAACAGCATTGATTACTGGCGCGGCCAGTGGCATTGGCCGTGCCATTGCAGAAAGATTCGCAATAGCTGGAGCGAATATTATTATTGCTGATATCAATTCAGATAATGCTGAAAGAACGGCTAACGAAATCGCAGAAAAAACGGGGCAAAAATGTATTGCTATAACGATGGATGTCAGTCAACAAGATAGTGTTTCAACTGCGTTTACAACTATCAAAAAGCATTTTTTGCAATTAGATATTGTGGTCAACAATGCAGGCATACAAATTATTTCACCTCTTATTGATTTTCAGTTGCATGATTGGCAAAAATTAATCGATATTCACTTAAATGGCAGTTTTTATGTTTCACAGCTTGCCCAACAATGGATGATAGAACATGGAAAAGGCGGTCGTATTTTATTTATTGGCTCGATACATTCCTTTTTACCATCAATGAATAAATCAGCTTATATTGCAGCTAAACATGCTCAACTCGGATTAATGCGTGCAATTGCCAAAGAAGGTGCGCCATATGGTATTGGTAGTAATTTAATTGCCCCCGGCTTTGTAAAAACACCATTAGTTGAAAAACAAATTCCTGAACAAGCTATTACATTAGGCGTAAGTGAAGAGCATATCATAAAACAAATCATGCTTGGCCAAACGGTTGATGGTGAATTTACGACATTAAATGAGGTAGCAGATACAGCCTTATTTTTTGCAGCATTTCCAACCTTAGCATTAACAGGTCAATCATTACTTGTTAGTCATGGTTGGTTTATGGATTAATATTCTTAACTTGCACTCTTGGTTTATCAACAAAATTGGTGATAGTTATCGAGGAGTGAGCTACAGTAAGGTAGCCTACTTAAAAAAAGCTATCTAAGCCGCGGGCTTTCAAATTTCTGTGGCTCGTTATCTAACCCTTCATCATCCTCATGCACTAAATTATCATCGGGATTTTGGAGAGTAAGAACATCAAGTTCGACGTTTTCAAAGCGTTTCTTTTGATAGCGGTTATAAGTCAATGCCACGACATACAAAAGGGCAATCAGAACGCATGCTATCGCGAATCCAGCCAAGAAGGGTAGTAAGATGGAACCCGACCATATCGAAGCACCTCGGGCATTTATACGATCGATTTCACTTCTGATTTCACAATGTTCCTTGATATTTTGATAATGTAGTCTATAAAGTTCGTTCGTAGCCCTGTTTAGTCCTTGAATGTTTTGTCTAAAATCCTGATGTTCTCTGGTATTTGAATCAATTAATGTATTCACGTTTCCAACGAGATGCTGAACGCCGACCTCAAATTTTTCACGCTCTTTGGTATTTGAGTCATTTAATGTAATGTATTTTTGTGTATCATATTGCGGATACTTAAGTCCTTCGAGCACAAATGGCTTTTCTTTTTGCCTTTCCAAGGCAACAGTGTAAATCTGTTTTTCCTGTTTGAAAGTCAACTTAGTGTCTTTAAGATTGATGAATTCAAGTGTAGAATGCGTCTTAATTAAATTTTGTACATATATCAAACCTGCTTCACCCAGAGCAACCCTTTCTAACGAAAGGGTCTTGAGTGACGCTTTTTCCGCAACACTTAATACTGTGGCAATATCCTCATAAGTTAAAACAGGATTTAAATCCCAGACTTCCAAAATATTAGCTGAACTGTCACTGAGAACCTGCCCGTTCGGAAGTACAGTAATACGGGTCGCATGGCCCACATGCCCTTGGAAGGTTTGAAGGCATTTTCCAGAACGAGGATCCCAGACTTTAAGTGTTTTATCCGCACTGCTACTGACAACATTTCCGTTCGGCAGGACGGCGACATCGGTCAGGTAACGTACATGACCTTGGAGGGTTTGAATACATTGGCCAGTACTCAGATCCCAAACCTTGAGAGTATGTTCAACAGTGGTACTCACGACTAACCCGTTCGGCAGAACGGTGACATAGTGGTTACCCCGGCCCCCGCTGAGGGTTTGAAGGCATTCACCTGTTTCAGGGTTCCAAACCTTGAGGGTAGAGTAACTGCTACTCACCACCAGTCCGTTCGGCAGGACAGCAACACCGTCCACAAATTCTTTATTTCCGCTGAGGGTTTGAAGACATTCACCTGTTTCAAGGCTCCAGACCTTGAGTGTTTTATCGCGACTGCAACTGACAAGCTGCCCATTCGACAGGACAACGACATCGTATACAGTGTCTGAATGCCCCGTGAGAGTTTGAAGGCATTGACCTGTTTCAGGGTCCCAAATCTTGAGGGTTTTATCAACACTGGTAGTGATAATATTTCCATTCGGTAAGGCTTTGACACTCCACAAGGCATCTGAATGACCCTTGAAGGTTTGAACGCACTCACGGGCACCAAAAAAACCCCAGAGCGTAAAAGTTTGAACGCATTGATTGTGACTGGCGACAAAATCAAAAAGCGTAAAAGTTTGAATACGCTGACCAGTGCCAAAATCCCAGACCGTTAGAGTTTCGGAAGTGATACTCACGACCCGCCCGTTCGGGAGGAAGGCGACACCATGCAGAGCATCTAAAGTGTCTGGACTTTCGAAACTTTTAACTGTTTTTTCAGATGCATAGTAGCGTGAAAAATCCAAAGTCGTTATGTGATCATTGCTGAGCTGAGTAATCAATTCATCTTGGACGTCTTGAGAATAAAGCGGCATGTGAGGTTCCCCACTAGTTGAATGGACGTATGATTTAGGCTGCTGCAAAGCGTTGTTTCTTAACCCCCTGCAAGTACCCTGATTTCAAAATTCACACAGATCGGCAGCATTGAGGCATGCCCAGTAGCGTCATTTTAGCTTAATGCAAATTACATTGCGATATCATGATTCATTATCTTTAGCACTCTTAAGTTTTATATTAGTCGGCGTAGGCTGGGCTTGTATTTTAGGCCCTCGAGCCTTCAATAACCATCACCATGTCGCTGAAATGTAAAGCAAACCGGCATAGAGAAGAAGAAAAAATTTACGCAACTAACTTGAATTTTGTTATAACGAAAGTTATAATAAAAAGAAGCCTGTGGAGAAAATTATGATTCAAGCAAAAATTACAACGATTGGGAACTCTCTAGGATTAGTGCTGCCAAAAGAGGCTCTCGCTAGGTTACACGCTCAAAAAGGTGATATTCTCTATCTATGTGAGGCCCCTGATGGCTATACATTAACAGCCTACAATGCTGAATTTGTTGAACAAATGTCTATGGCCGAGAAAATCATGCATGACGATAAAGACATACTCAAAGTTTTAGCTAACTCATGAAAGAGCCTATTTGGGTTTTAAAATCCGTTGTTTTAAAAATTCATGACGCCCAGATTTCTGAACATGGTGGATCAGCAGGTCTACGGGATGAGGGATTATTAGAGTCGGCATTATCACAAGCTCAAAACTTATTTTCGTATGGAACACCTTCTCTATTTGATTTGGCAAC
>JAIELR010000252.1 GCA_019752835.1 Gammaproteobacteria bacterium
TAATGCTTGGGCAATACGCTGATGTCTGGCTGCTTCTTGTGCTTTAGTTTCGCCATAATTTATACAAAGATTTCCTTGATCATCTTTATCTGCAAAACCATTGCCACCATCAAATTCCAACACATTCCATGAAAGAAATTTTACAGGTTTTTTCTTTTTTCCAACAGCGATGGAGGTGACAAAGGGGAGGTGATCTGAATAAACTCGATTATAATTTTTACGAGCACCTTGAGGTGTGGTTAAACCCGGGTGGTATGGTACAAGATCGTACGTGCCCTGATTAAGATTCTTTTCGATGATAATTTTTTCATTAGCCATTCTTACTTCACCTTATTATAGTTTAGGTTTTGATTTTCTTTGAATTTTACCATTAGTGCCAAAGAAAATAAGTGGTTATTATCGTTGCCAGTATTATATTAATACTGGAGCTTAACACTATATGTGTACATATTTTACACCACTTACTATCGAGAAGCAACTATACTATAGACATTAAGCACCACCCAAAAAGTCCTGCTTACCCAATTCTACCCTATTATGACGCAAAATATCGTACGCCGTAGTCAAATGAAAATAGAAATTAGGAAATACAAATGACGTTAAATAGGTGACCCCATCAAATTCAAATGTTTTATGAGGGAATTTGAGTTGTATCGTACGATTTTCACTTCCCGCCATTTTTTCAGCCGGAACACTCTCAATAAACTGCACCGTATTGGTAATACGCTCTTGCAATTCATCAAAGGTTTTTTCATTATCTTCAAAACGAGGTATTTCAATATCAGCCAAACGCGCAACACACCCCTTTGCAGTATCACTGACTATTTGCACTTGCTTATCCAATGAAAACATATCAGGCGCTAATCGAGCATTAATAAAAATAGCGGGATCGATTTTTTTCGCCTCAGCGTAAGCAGCCGCTTTCTTCAATATTGATGAAAAATTGGTTAACATATGTAAAAGTTGAGGTACTGTAACCTGATATATAGAGAATGACATAAAACCCCCGGGTGTAGAATTGATGGTTGAGCAAGTCTACACCGGGGCTTGGTAAAAAAGCAAAAGTTGTTGCAAGGCTGGACAACTTCACATCTGGAACAAGACCAATGGCGTATAAATCGACATAGCCTTAGGTAATAAACGTAACCCTAATACCACACATTTGTATTGAATCGAAAAGAAGCATTGATCATGATAAATAGCACATCACGCCCTCACAATATTATCCGCCACCTGCTTATAAACACCTCTCGTATCAATAATCAATTTTGCGGATTTTTCTATCATCGCATAATCAACATCCGTATGGTCCGTGGCCAATAAAATCGCATCATAAGAAGCCACGACGCTTGGGGTTAAGTCGATGGATTGAAGATCAAAATAATGCTCTCGCATTTTTGGAAAAACCAACACATGTGGGTCGGAATACGCAACATCAGCGCCTTTATCGCGCAGCATTTCCATGAGAATAACGGAGGGTGACTCTCTGACGTCTTCAACATTTTTCTTATACGCAATGCCTAATACCAACACACGGCTATCACGAACCGCTTTCCCTCTATCATTGAGGGCGCTGATCAATTTACCCATCACCCATTCAGGCATATAACTGTTAATTTCACCTGCTAATTCAATAAATCGGGTATTTAAACCATATTCGCGCGCTTTCCAGGTTAAATAAAAGGGATCAATGGGAATACAATGTCCACCTAAGCCAGGCCCTGGATAATAGGGAACAAAGCCAAATGGCTTGGTTGCTGCGGCCGCAATGACCTCATAAATATCAATGTCCATTTTATCCGCAACCATTTTCATCTCATTGACGAGACCGATGTTGACGGCTCGATGTATATTTTCAAGTAATTTGGTCAATTCAGCTGCGCGTGTTGAGCTCACGGGAACAACGCGTCCAATAATGGAGCCATACAAGGCTAAGCCCACTTCAAGACACGCTGGGGTTATACCGCCGCATACTTTAGGGATAGTGGCTGTATCAAAATTAGGATTGCCTGGATCCTCGCGTTCGGGCGAAAAAACCAGAAAAATATCTTCACCCACTTTAAAACCCCGGCTTTCAATGCGTGGTTTTAACTCTTCGTCAGTTGTTCCGGGATAGGTGGTACTTTCCAGCGAAACGATTTGCCCTTTTTTCAAATGAGGAACAATGCTGTCAACGGTGTCAAATACAAAGCTTAAATCGGGATCTCGGTATTTGTTCAATGGAGTAGGAACACACAAAATGATTGCGTCCACATTATGAATCTCAGCAATTTTGCTCGTCGCCCTATAGTTTGACTTGACACGAGTAAGCTTAGCGGAGGGAATATGCCCGATATAACTTTCTGCATCATTTAATTTTTGCACTTTTTGTGCGTCGATATCAAAGCCAACGACTTGGTAACCCATATCAGCATAACGCAAGAGTAACGGCAATCCAACGTACCCTAAACCCACTATCCCAATAACTGCCTGTTTATTTTTACACCTGTCAATGACATATTGTTTAAACATAAAAAAATTTTCCCTTGATATAAAGAAGAGTGTTATTATAAAATGAGTGCAAAATCATTTGTTGCAAGCATTATACTGCTCGCAATTGGATTTGCGGCTAGGCGCTGTTGATGTAGGGGCAACCCCCCGTGGTTGCCCGTCTTCGGGTTGGCACGGGGGCCGACCCTACATAAGTCGACAGCAACAACGCCGCAGATTCAAGTCCGAGCAGTATAACAACTCAGAAAAGACAGCGCAAACACCACACTATCCCGTAAGGAAATAATTACCATGCGCTCAGCGCAATACTTCATTAATAAACGCATATTATCTCTGCTAATACTGTTACTTTGTGCCAGCTTCCTTTTTTACAAGTACATTTTGCAGGTCTTCCCGGGGATTATAACCACCGAGCTCATGCAAGAGTATCATCTCACCGGGGTGGGTCTTGGTAATCTTGCCGCAACTTTTTATTACGCTTATATGATTATGCAATTATTTGTCGGCATACTCCTTGATAAATGGAGCACACGCAAATTAACCTCTGCGGCTATTTTGGTCTGCGGTATTGGAACGATCGCCTTTTCGCAGAGCCATACAGCAATGACAGCAGGTATTTCACGGTTTATGATGGGAGTTGGTGTCTCCTTCTCAACCGTTGCCTATTTAAAAGTCGCTGCGTTATGGTTTCCAGCAAATCGCTATGCCTTAGTGAGTGGCTTACTTGCGACAGCTGCCATGGCGGGTGCGATATTTGGCGAAGCCCCTCTTTCTTTTTTCATGAACAGCATAGGATGGCGCCCCGCATTACTGTATGTAGGCTATGGAGGGGTAATCCTCGCCCTACTCTTTTGGCTGATAGTCCGTGATTCGCCCGTCAAAACAACCGTAAAAACAGCCCCTATCGTTTTAAATTGGCGCGCAATCGCTGCCGTGTTGACCAATAGGCAAAACTGGCTCTTGACCTTATATAGCGGTCTAGCCTTTTCGCCACTCGCCATTTTGGGCGGATTATGGGGCAATCCGTTCATTCAAGAACTTTACCACTTAGATGCGACCAGTGCTGGCAGCCTCGTTTCACTTTCCTTTATTGGCTTAGGCTTAGGCAGTCCACTATTAGGCGCCTTAGCAGATTATACCGGTCATCGATTAGTACTCATGTTCTACAGCACGGCATTAAGCTTGGTGAGTATCTGCTTCGTTATCTATTGGCCAGGGTTACCGCTATGGTTGGCAAGCACCCTTTTCTTGAGTTTTGGTTTCTTTTTAGGTGGATTTATGCTCGCTTTCACCGTAGGTAAAGAAATGAATCGTTTAGCATTGGCCGGAACCGTGATTGCCATGATCAATGCCAGTGATGCATTTCTTGATGCGATCACAGAACCTGCGATTGGTAAATTTTTAGACTGGCGCTCTGGTAATGTGCTTGTTAATGGAGCCTATCACTTTACCGTGACCGATTATCGGTATGCGCTGAGCATCTTGCCGATTTATTTGTTTTTGTCCTTATTGTGCTTGGTGGGATTGAAGCGTAGCCCGAATGCAGCGCAGCGTAATCTGGGAAAAGACATTTAACAGGATTCCATTCCCCGGATTGCGCTGCGCTTTTTTATCTGGATGTTTATCGGCTTAATTATTTATTTTACCTATAGTCGTCACCATAGTTTGGTGAAGAGCGATAAGTAAAAAATAGCAATGCTTGAATGCATAAGCCAAACAACCTATAATGACTTATCTTCATTTTCAAAGACAAGATTATGTATGTTAGTTATATTACCTCTTCGCCTCCATTCATTTGGACTTCAGACCCTGAATTTGAATTAATGGAATATATTATATATACTAGATATATACAATACTACATAAAGTGAGGTTTATCATGTCCGCATTAACCAAAGTTTCAATGAATCTTGCCGATAGAGACATTAAAAATACTGAAATCGTTCGTCAATTGTTTCACGTTCGAACCAATGCTGATGCGGTAAGTGCAGCCCTTGGCATTACACGCTCGCTTGGTGAAATGGTTAAAAATGGCGATGAAATACTGATAAGAAACAAAAAAGGTGAAACAGCAAAAATCTTAATACCTGGATTGACCGATGAATAAAAATGAACTTAATCAAGCGATAGATTGGGGTACCCTCTCTGAGCACACAACCCACTGGTCACTTAAAGGTGGGCCCATTATTAATCATCAAAATAAAGGGGTTTATATGAGTGGAGTATGGATGCTAGGTGGTATTGGTATCATTTCCTTACTTGGTATAATAGGACTTTCAGCTTGTCAAAAAGAAATTCCTCAAGCCCTAATCGCTTTGGGTTCAGTTGCGGTGGGTGCTTTAGGAGGTTTATTTACTCATAAGTAGGCGTTATGATGAGTTTACTTGAGCACAAATACATAGTGAACAGGAGTTTTATTTTATGCCCATGACAGAAGACGAACTTAAAGCAATTAAACAGGCTGTTAATAACGGAAAAATTGCATTTTTAGCATATATAGATGCTCAAGGAGCAGCTTTTTCTATCGATGAATTTAAAGCAGCGATTGCAACCTATCCAGCAGTACTTACGAAATTAAATCTGAATAGCATAGGCTTATATTTTGACGAAAAGCCACTTTTAAAACCACATAAAAATTATTTTTATAAATTAGCTGGCGATAAAGGTTTGCCAATTGCAATGTTAAACTATTGCATGACTTTCCCTCAAAACAATATGGCGCTATATCTTGCTGAAATTCAACTATATCTTCAACGAATTACTGACAATGATCTCCCGTATTTTTCCTTACTTTCACAATATAAAACAGGTAATCTCTATAAAAAAATTCGCGACAATGGGGGAAACTGCAATAACAAGGATAAAGATATTTTTTTATCTACTATAGAACATTGCGAAGCTAAATTGGTAACTGATCCAAACGATCCTACAGCAACAGATACTAAAAAAAAATGTTATGATAGATTAGAAGAAATTGCTGAATCGGAGATCGATACATTTCTTGCATCACGAGTTCAAAATCCAATATTAGCAAAATCAAACAGAAAAAACTTAATAGGCTTTATTAACGTATCAAATAGTATAGAAATATATAACAAAATGCTGCTGAAAATATACAAAAAAATAGCAAATAATAGATATGATTTACTTTATGAAAAATGCCAGTTAGATTTAGCAACAAACGAGCAAGTAAGCGCAGCTAAAAATGTCTTAAAGATACTTAAGAAGTATGATAAGAAGTATAATACTGTTGGTATTGAAAATAAAATCATCAAGCGCCAGTATAAAGCAATGGCTCTCTTTTTTAACCCCAAAAGAGGACACCAACAACGGACAGATATTAAAAATACAGCAAGAGAACTCTATAAGCGGAGACGGGGCAAAGATATTGCAAACCCCATTAATATAATGGATATACCTGCGCGTAAGCTTATTGCTGCCCATAAAGCCGTTTTAGGGATAGGAAAAGCGGATTGGGTGGAGGACCTACCAATAATGGGCAATCGATATACGCATACAGAAACAGTAGCATTATCTCCAATGGTATCTGTTCAGTATTGCCAAAAAATTAATGCTAGTCTTAATCATGAAGGTGATTTTTTTAATGCGGCTTTATCTAATTATACGGCGATTTATACATCATTGGCTGCCCTAACAAATAGCACAGTTGCATTACCTAATACTGATAATGAAAAAACATTAGCACAACATATGCTAAATTATGCTCGAACAGGAGTATTACCTAGTTTAGATGAATTAAGAACAATAAATTTAGGACTAGTAGACAATGATTATATAAAAATAGGGAAAATTTTTCATCATGTTCTTGTACAGGAAATTTATCGTTGGTCATATCCTAGGGATGATGATTTTAAATTTCCGTGGGCTCTCGCTCAATCACGGGCGATTAAGTTAATCGTTTGTGGCAAAATCACGTTGCATGATGTATTCAGTCAATATGCTCCTTATGGCATTTTTACGGGAACATTGCTTTATAATAATAAAGATACAGTGAGGAAAAAAATCATTCGGATAAATAAACTGTATGAAGAACATGTCACTCAAAATGCCATTTCTCCTCCTCTAATAAACAAATATATCGCGCAAGCTGATAATTTTCGAATTTTTTCAAAGCCTACCGCACTACGCGTAGAATTAGCAGAAACCTTTGGTTCTGATACTGATAGTGACACTGAGGGTTATGATTCGAGTGATGCCGAGGACGACTTACTGAAAGCTGTGGATGCATTGAGAATATAGCGATTTATTCATTATTAACTTCGGCTTTGACGATTCCGCCAGGTATACATTTTTATTAGTG
>JAIELR010000218.1 GCA_019752835.1 Gammaproteobacteria bacterium
AATGCTCAATATAGAGGCAACACCTTACTCGATAATCCCACAAATAGATATGATTAAAGGACAGCGCGTAATACGGGGCCGAATTTTGTAAAATCAACGATCCCGTATTACGCTTTTATCGTGAGCGTTCTTGTTCTTACATCATTTGCAATATCAATAACTGGTAAGTTCCAAGCATTATTCCCGCTTTAATACGGGCTACACTGCCACTAGGCAACACCTAGTCACTATTGGCATAACACGAAAATTTACATGTCATTGTAATAATCATAGCCCGTGCCGTTCTCATCTGTGTTTTCTGGCTCCGGCGCATGCAAAAGCGCCTCAGCATTTGCAATTGCGACCAACCCAGCGAACGTGCCCTTTTTATTATAGCCTTCTTTTTCTTCCGCTTTTCCTGCTATTTCATTAATTTTATCCATATAACTTTCTAGGGTAAAACTTAGATTACTTTTGTTATCAACAAAATACTTCGCTATCTCTTTAGCCTCATTTTGCTGGTTATGTCGAGTCAAAGAAAGCAATCCTGAATCAGCATAAGCGTGAAAACTTACAGCAATTTGTGCCATTAGATCTTTTTCAGCATCTACTTTTACATTCGCTGTTATAGGAGTAGGTCTATTTTTTTGTCGACGCTCTTTAGCGGTCTCCCAAAGGCATCGCGCCTTACCGTATTGTGTAAGTAAATTTCGTACTTCAGGCGTTTGTTTTGCTTTTTTATTAGCCGCGGCGCGAGCTTCAGCATCATTCGAATCAGCAGGGACCTGTTTTAAGAAATGAAAATTCATCAACAACTGGCTTCGATTATTACTATTTTTCTCAAAAATTGAGTCTCGTAATAATTCTTTTTTCTGTTCAATAAAGCCAATACGAGCGCCATTTGATTTTTCTAGCAATTCATTAACAAATGATTGGGGATCAAACGAAGAGTTTTCTGCATCATTTGCTATATCGCTTTCATTTTCATTATCGCTCTCATTGTCATTCTTTTGAAGAGGAATCATCTCGACAGCAGCCTCAAATAACGCGTCAAGATGTACATCATTTTTCGCACTCGTTTCGAGGTATGGAAGTTCATTATTAACACCAAATTGACGGGCATCTTCCCGAGTTGAATCCTGTATATCATCTACTAAATCTGATTTTGTTCCAACCAAAATTATGGGGAGACCTTGAGGACATTTCTTGAGCCATTGCTCCAAATTCGTTAACGTCTTGGGTCTTTCAAGATCAAAACACAATATAATGGCACGAGCCTCTTTCATCCAAATACCAAGGTTAATAGAGTCAAGCTGGTCACCAGGCACGTCCCATAACCGCAACTTACATGGCGTTGCTTTCCATCCCTCAGAATGGGTACGATCAGCCATTGCAAAGTTAACATCTTTATTTTTACTATAATGCATCGAAAAGATATTATGCACGAACCTTTTTATCAGAGAACTTTTCCCCGTCCCAGTATCACCTAAAATAACAATTTTATGGATAGGAAATTCATCTAAGTCATTTTTCATAATCAACCTCTTTTATAAATTTTGCTTATTTGGACAGCAAGAATACTGTACAAATGAGACTCAAGTATATAGCAACATGATTAAGAAAATATTATCATATGAGTCAATGCGGGTCATTTTGAGTTAGGGACTTATATGAGTCAACGCGGGCATCAGGATTCGAGACACCCCTCTCCCCTTGGGGGAAAGCGGCTTTTCCCCGGGTTTGGCTTCGCCGAGGGCGCTACACTCCATCCAGGCTACCAATTACCCAAATTACAAAGGCCGCAAATGCATTGTTAAATTTTATTTAAAATACTTATTGCTTATATCTTCCGACATGATAAACTCCTCTTGTAATTATTAATTTTATGTTAAGAAAAATTATCTGGAGGAACCTGATGAACCAAACATCATTCACGATCAATGAGCGTCTACGCGCCTATATCAATCACGAATGCTTTAATCCCAATAAACTGCACCCGGCTCATCCCTATCAACGCCCCTTGCGCAAAAGTGATTTAACAGACATTGATTTTTCAATCCCCGTGACAACACACGACCTCATGAGTAACAAAAATCTACTACTCAACAAGTTATTACTCACCATATATGAGCAAGACTTACTTTTCTTAAATGAAGATCTTAGTAATAGCGAGGCGCAAAAAGCCTTCAAGCTCTTTTATGACCCTCATTTTGTGGCTGAAAGCAAAGCTTTAAAACCTGATTTAGAAAAATTGGCATTTACTTTTTTAGATACCGAAATTGAAACGCTCGGTTATTGGGACAAAGATCATTTAGTCACTTACTTATCCGAAATAATTAAGCAACAAGAAAATCAACCAAGTGAATTATGTGAATTTATTGCTCACACCTCAAATCCTGTTCTTGCCTGTAAAATGCTGCTCATACAAATGGCGCCTGACTTTTTAAGTGAAGCCTCGGCTATGGCACGTGTGCTTCCTGGCGCCTATGGACAAGAGCAATCGGAAATAATGAAGGTTTTTATCGATGAATATGGGTATGGCGTCTATGATATGAAACACTCTAGCCTGTTTGAGCGCACACTCGACTCTATTGGTATGAACAGAGCAATACATTATTATTATGATGCCTATTTACCCACATCTTTAATGTTAGTCAATTATTTTCACTTTTTATGCAGCAATAAACAGCTTTGGTTTCGTTACTTAGGTGCTCTCTACTATACAGAAGCCAGCATTCCTCATTTTAATAAACAAATCAGCACACTGTTATCAAAATTTTTACCCTCAATTGATACCAGTTATTTTGACGAGCATGTTCATATTGATCAACATCATCGCCGCATGGTCATGAATAAATTAATACTAACCAGTATAGATAAATATGGTGATAACGTTATTGATGAGATTTTAAAAGGATTTGAATCGTTTCGTTTATTACAATCTCTTGCCGATCAAGATTTAATGGAACAAGTCCGATTTGCCGAAATAAGTGATACAGGACAATCACACCAATTTGTGGGGGAACATATCATTTTTACCGAGCAAAAAAATGAATTGAGCTTATCGCACATCCATAATGAAAGTGAATTATTTACTGTGTTAGAAGGTCAGTTGAGTTTTCACAACAATGGAATTGATGTTTTTACATTAAACGCAGGTGAAGGAGTTATTATTCCAAAAGGGCGAGTACATGGCACTCGAGTTCAATCACCCAGCGCTCGCTATAGCGTTGCACCTTTACTAAGTTTATGAGGTGCATCATGCTTAAAATACAGAAAATAATCAATGGAAAATTTCAATTAGACGATGATAATTATTTTTTTGTTTGTTTAAATGAAAAAAAATTTGCTATCAAAGACAAATGCCCTCATCGAGGTGGACCACTGAGCTTAGGTAGTGTATGTGAAAAATCAAACAGTATCAAATGCCCATGGCATGATAATTACTTGAAAATCAAGCTATTAGTGAAACGATCACTCATCGGCATACGCATAAATAATCAAGTCATGGTATATGATAGGATCGACATAACATGAAACCATATTTTCCCTTAATTTCTATTTTATCATTTACCTTGTCCGCCGACAGTTTATTCAACGCATCAATTATTTGGTGCGTTTTATTAGCCGGTGGTAGAGCAAAAGATTTGGCTTTCTTTTTATGCGTAGTGACCTTGCTTACTTTTTGTGTAAAAAAAATGAGCGTTAGACTTAAAAAAGTTCTAGAAAACGCACCTCAGAAATCATTTATAATTATTCGTATAATAGGTATTATTTTGTCAGGCCTTTTTTTACCTATTTCAATGTACACTAATGCCTTATGGTTTTTATACTTGATTGGCATGGTATTCACTATGCTAGGATTTTTAAGCCAATTAACGTCAGAAACTATCATAGGACAAATTGTCTTAGATGGACACTTAAGTGCAAATAAAGGCTCGCGAATGATCCAAATGGCTCAACAAATAGCAGCATTCATAGGGCCGACCATTTTAGGGGTTACCTTAAGCTTAGGTGGAATGAGCGCTGTATTGTTTTTTATGATGATTATTTATTCTGCGGGCACCTTTATTAAACCCGTTATTCAAAATACTTTTTTAAATCAACCACTTCAAAATAGGCTAAACACACATAAAGAAACAAGAAAATCCACCCTAAAAAACAAAATTAACTTATGGCCTTATTTCTTTAGCTTATGCTTTCTAACAGTTCAAATCGCTGCATTTAATTTCCTACTGCCGCTAATTTCACAGCATGAAAAAATGTGGACCGCCAATCAATTTGGTTTAATTGATGCGATGGCTGGCGTGGGAGCATTTATTTGCACGCTTATTTCTGCAGAATCGGGATGGAAAAAACACCTTTGGTTAATAACTTTCTTTATCATTCCTTTAGTTGATTTTTCATTTTATTCCCTTGACAATCCATACTATCTCTCTGCATTAACTATATTTCTTGGTTTTTTCCTCAACATATATTTGATAAAAATACGAGAGATTATATATAAATTTGCATCATCCGTTCAAGATTTCATGGATTGGATAGGAAGAATCAGCGTCATGTCTGTGTTAATTAGATCAGGCGCACCCATAGTATTAACCAGCATTGCTATAAAACCGTCACTATTGTTTTTTTTAGTGGGTTTAGTGGTTGGAATTTGTATTTTGTTTATAACCAATATCCAGAAAAAACCCAACTTTATTGCAACGTACTTAACTAAGGAATAATCATGTTAAATTACGCATTAATTATTGATCCATTTTCGTCAGGTGCCCTATATGCCGACGAATTGAAAAAAAAGAATATTATACCTCTTGCCGTGCTATCTCAAATCCCAGTAGTTGATTGTTTTGCAGCCTCGTATCGCCCAGATGATTTTGAAAAAATATTTATTTTTGAAGGCGACCTGATAAAATTAACAAATGAAATTCGAACATTTTTAGCGAATAATCGTATTGTGCTTTGTCTTCCGGGTACAGATCTAGGCACTGCTCTTTCCGATCAATTAACTAACCTATTTTGCCCCTCAACAATGAATGATCCCGATCGCACGCTAGCAAGAACTAATAAGTATTTTATGGCTACCGAATTAAAAAAAGCGAACATATTAATACCGTTAACATATCAAGTAAATTCACTTGAGGCAGCTATTACATGGGTTAATGAAAATAACTTGAACAATCATAAAATTGTGGTCAAACCGGTTAACAGCGCTGGAAGTGATGGCGTTAGTATTTGCTTTAACCAACAAGATATGACTCATGCAATCAAACAATTATTAGGAGAAAAAAATAAATTTAATCGACTTAATAAACATGTCTTAATACAAGAATTTCTTGAAGGATCTGAATATATTGTCGACAGTGTAAGTTATAATGGAAAACATCAAATTACTAATATTGGAAAATACAAAAAAATTGTGATGCATAATGGCCATTTCATCTATGATAGTTTAGACTTTTTACCTTTTCAGGGAGAAGAACAAAAACAATTAATAGAATATTGCTATCAAGTTTTAAATGCCCTCGGTATTAAATATGGACCAGCCCATGCTGAAATAATGTTGGCTCCCAATGGTCCTCGTTTGATTGAAGTGGGCTCTCGTTTGCATGGTGGAGTTGCTATACTTGCTGTAAGATTGGCGACAGGAACGAGCCAGCTCGATTTGACGTTAGATTATTTAATAAGCAACATTCCTTTCACTGGACAGACACCTTTTGTATTAAAAAATCAAGTGAAAATTGTTTTTCTTATTTCAAATAAATCAGGAAAAATTACCAAGTTATCCGACAAAGTCGAGGCAATAAAACAGCTACCTAGTTTTGGATTTATGAAATCTTCTCTTAAGAAAAATACTCTCGTAACAACCACAGTCGATCTTTTCACCTCTCCTGGCTTAATCATCTTATCACATCCAGATCCACAACAAATTGATACAGATTACCAAGCTATTCGAGCATTTGAACAAGAAGGATTGTTCGAAACGGTTAACGACGACATTAGGCGCTGTTGATGTAGGGGCAACCCACCGTGGTTGCCCGTCTTTGGAAATGCGCAGAGTATATGGTATGATTGAGCTGTTTTTAACAAACACATGTTCCCCCAACTATGATTAATCTTAACCACTGCATCTGGCTCGCGTTCTTTGGCGCAACAATAACCAGTTTTCTGCTAGGTTATTTTTCAATACAACGTGCCAACAAACTTGTATTATCCGGATGTCTACCAAGTTCTCAACGCAATATATCCTGGTTAGACAAACTTGGACAAAGTAATATATTTATCGCTTTTACCTTTGGTGCAGCTATTTTTGCTATCTTCTATAACAATAATGCACCTTTAACGTGGATTTTATTCGTTCTCTCAAGTGCTCTCGTTTTGCTCAATCATTTTAATTCACGTATTTTAAGCAAAACGGCAACATTTTTGCTTATTGCCTCATTAACAGCGTGTATCTTATTACTTGGCTTTTTTCATTATCAGCCAATTCTATTGAATGCAACCAATAAACCAAGCTATCTTCTCGCTATTATATTTTTTATTCTCACCGTTGGATTGATGAGTTTTTATCATTTTATCGATGACATGAGCAGTTTTTCAATGAGTGAAACCATCTTTGTTTTACTCGCAGCAATCATTGGATTAGTTTATAAAAATATTTACTCACCTATTTTTCCTTATATACTGACACTGCTTGGGGCTTGTTTAGGATTCTTATTCTGGAGTTTACAGTTCCCTCAAATTTTTAAAAAATCAACCACATCTCTCTTTCTAGGTCTTATCCTCAGTTTTTTTTGTATTTTCACCATATTTTGTGGTCAATTGTCTATTT
>JAIELR010000210.1 GCA_019752835.1 Gammaproteobacteria bacterium
ATAATATCATTGTGACAAGGCAACCTGATTTTTCAGTCGCCGGTTGTGATCGGGCCTCAAGTTTAGAGGATGCTATTTTACTGGCTCGCCCTGAAATTAATGAAGTGATGATCATTGGCGGTGCACAATTATTTGAACAAGCATTGTCGATTTCAAATACGCTCTATCTCACGCTCTTGGATATTGAAGTATTAGGTGATACCTATTTCCCCGAATGGCAGCAATACAAGTGGTATGAAAAAGAAACGATTAATTTCTTTGATGAAAAAGCCCAAATCAGTGGAAAATTTATCACGCTCATGCGCGATGAAAAAAGGGATGTAGCATGAAAAAATATCAATATATTGCAGTCTTAATCTTTATGCTCCTTACGCAACCCATCTTTGCGGAGACTAGGATTGAGCTCGCACCAGGTGCGCCCCCTGTTTATACTGTCCAACCCGGGGATACACTCATAGGAATAGCGGAGCGTTATCTCAAAGATCCTTCCGAATGGCCTTTTTTATTGAAAAACAATCCCCAAGTCAGCAATCCATATCGCCTTTATCCTGGCGAAATATTAACGCTAGATATTGAAGGCGGCCATCCTCGCATTCATGTCAGTGAGGGAGGGACAATTAAGCTGTCTCCCCAAATTCGCAGTTATCCTCTCAACAAACCGATTCCCATTATTCCACTCATCGTCATTAAGCCCTTTCTCAATGCGGCATTGGTGGTTAATAAAGGGCAGCTTCAATCAGCCCCCTACATTGTGGCTCTTGCCGAGGAGCATACGACCGTCGGCGCAGGCGACCAAATTTATGTGATGGGTATTCCACCAATGAGTAAGGTGGATACTGAGTTTGCTATTTTTCGACAAGGAAAAGAGTATAAAGATCCCATAACACGACAAAGTCTGGGCTATGAGGCGGTTAATGTCGGATTTGCGCAACTACAACAAAATGGGCGACCATCAACACTGTTGGTTACGCAAACAACGCGTGAAGTACTGACAGGCGATAATTTATTACCTTCATCAACCGCGCAATTCGATACCGATTTTTACCCCAGCGCGCCTAAAACACAGATAACCGGACAAATCATTTCAGTATTGGATGGCGTAACTCAAATCGGCCAGTATGATGTTGTTGTTATCGATAGAGGCCGTCGTAATGGTTTAGCGGTGGGTAATATATTGGACGTTTATCAATTAGGCCAAACGGTTGCGGATCCCGTTAAAAAACAACAAGTAAAATTACCCAATGAGCGAGCAGGCCAATTATTGGTATTTCGCGTGTTTGATCAAGTGAGTTATGGGGTATTACTTGTCGCAACCTCGCCGATGCATGTTTTGGACTTGGTGGTTAATCCCGAAAGCGAGCAGTAGGGGGCTTAAATAATGAATACATACCACGTCCTTAACTATGTGCCCGGGCTTACCTCCCGTAAAATAAAACTTCTGGGTCAGCGTTATAGTTTGCCCGACTTGTTAGCTATGCGATCAATGGAACTCGAGGCTCGTGGATTCAACGCAGCAGGCATTGCCTACCTTAAGAGTCAAGATTGGCCAAAGGTTCATGATGATTTAGCCTGGGCATCCTCCTCCGCTAATCATCACCTCATTCCGCTGGATGACCCTGCCTATCCAGCGCTACTGAAAGAAATTGCTGATCCGCCTTTCTTGCTGTATGGCATTGGTAATAAATCCCTCTTATCTACGCCCCAAATTGCTATGGTGGGTACCCGTAAACCTACCGCAAATGCACGAGAAACCGCTGCTCAATTTGCGGCATCTTTGGCTGCATTAGGCCTCACTATTACCAGTGGCCTCGCATTGGGGATAGATGGCGCGAGTCACCAAGGCGCCTTGCAAGCCGACGGTCATACGATTGCTGTTTTGGGTAATGGTTTCAATCATGTTTATCCACCGAGTCATCGAGGATTATATGCACAAATTGCAGAGCGAGGATTGTTATTATCGGAGTTTTCTCCAGAACTAGGGCCTCGTGCAGAACATTTTCCTCAGCGCAATCGCATTATTAGTGGCCTCAGTATCGCCACCTTGGTTGTTGAGGCGGCAACGAAAAGTGGTTCACTAATTACGGCGCGATTGGCGGGCGAGCAAGGGCGAGAGGTATTCGCTATTCCTGGTTCTATTCATAATTTACAAGCGCGCGGATGTCATCAGCTGATCAAACAGGGAGCTATCCTCGTCGAGAACGTTGCAGATATTGTGGAAGTGATACAACCATTGCTTCGACGTCAATTGGATCTTGGTTTTGAATCGAGCCCAGATATTTTGCAACCAGTAAGTTCTCCATCTCAATCAGAAAATATAGACAAGGCACTCGTAAGCCTACTCAACAACATTGGGTATGAACCAACGCCCATAGAGCTCTTGATTGAGCGTTCTGGACAGAAAACAGAAACCCTTTTAGTGGCATTAATGCAGCTCGAATTGGGTGGGTATATTGAGTCATCTGGGGCGGGTTATACGCGGTTGGCTAATAAGGCGTAACCCGTATCTGGGAGGAAATCCCCTGGGATTTTTTAAACAGCGCAGCCCGTATTAAAGCGCTTTTACGTCTCGTTTGACAATGGTTCTAATATAAGATTTTGTCCCATGCATTCCGTCTAAAATGGAATATATGTCCGTCTATTATGGAATATAGCTTTGTACAAAATGAAATAAATGCAAATGAATTTTCAATTATTGGTAAGAGGATACAGCGGCTGTTATCACTACTTTGTTCCTACATCATATAATTTGCCTCTTTCAATAAAGCCAGATTTTAGCAAAACTGTCTTTATGTATTGATACACAATTGGAAATCAGCGCGGTACTCAAATTATTACAAACCCTGCTTGCCGAATTTCAAGTTAAGTTTTTAACCATGACAGATCCAGTGCCTCGGAGGGAGCATTTTAATCATAAGGTGTGTGTCAGGCTTGAATGGACGCAGAATATCAAAATAGGTTAATTCATAGGAGCAGTTCGGAAAACAACCCCGTCTTTTAACTTAAACTGCAATAAAAGAGCCGGTTGTTTTTTTGATTTTGGCCAAAATAATGCTATACTCCATGTGGGGTATAACTTATCTCCTTTAAAAACCATCAAGATAATTCCACAAAAAGCGGGAATACAAGTATGCAAAGAACCATTTTAAACTACCTGAAAAATTGGCTCTATTCAGAACAACGGAAGCCGTTGATTTTACGAGGTGCCCGTCAAGTTGGCAAAACCTGGGCCGTTCGTCAATTGGCTCAAATGGAGAGCAAACAATTAATCGAACTGAATTTTGAGAAAAGATTTCAGATTGCCAGCTTGTTCGAAAGTAACCAACCCAAACAAATTTTACTGAATATTGAATCTATTTATAATCAGTCTATTAATCCTGAACATACAATTTTATTTTTAGATGAAATTCAAGCAGCACCCGAAATTTTGAGTAAATTACGCTGGTTTGCAGAAGAGTTACCGGAATTGCCCATCATCGCAGCAGGATCGTTACTGGAATTTACGCTCGATCAACATTCTTTTAGCATGCCTGTTGGAAGAATCACTTATGCTCATCTCGAACCTTTATCATTCGACGAATTTTTGCTTGCTCATGGTTATACACATTTAATTCATTTTCTTGCGCAATATCAACTTGGCGATATTGTGCCTATCGTTATTCACCAAGAGCTCATGGCACTTATACATGAATATGTCATTATTGGCGGTATGCCGGAAGTGGTCGCAAACTGGGTTAAGCATAAAAACTTGACAGAAATGAGTCGATTGCAACATGACCTGCTGGCAACCTATCGAGATGATTTTGCCAAATATGCCGGAAAAACACCTTGTTCGCGATTAGATGAGGTAATGCTGAGCGTCCCTCGAATGTTAGGTGAAAGATTTATCTTTAGTCACGTGAATCAAGATATTCAGTCCTCAACTGTTAAAGAGGCATTGCAACTTTTACTAAAGGCGCGTTTATGCCATAAAATCAGCAGTACTCATGCAAATGGTCTTCCTCTTGGTGCCGAAATACGGGAAACGGTGTTCAAAATCATTTTTATTGATCTCGGTTTGGTATGTAGTTTGCTCGGTCTTGGTTTTCAGCAAATCACCGCTGCAAAGGAGCTCAATTTTATTAATCAAGGTGGGCTTTCTGAACAACTTGTAGGACAGCTATTACGTACCATTACTCCCTTTTTTATTGAACCATCTTTACATTATTGGACTCGAGATTTGAAAGGTTCGTCTGCTGAAGTCG
The DNA here is from genome assembly GCA_019752835.1 of Gammaproteobacteria bacterium. Next base: position 4,242 of record JAIELR010000210.1, read on the forward strand.
ATTATGTTATCCAGCATGCCAATCATATTATTCCCCTAGAAGTTAAATCAGGCAGCACTGGCAGTTTAAAGTCATTGCATTTATTTATGCATTTGAAAAATTTGCCCTTGGCAGTTCGTATCAATTCAGCACTACCCGTTATTACAAGGATTGATACTAAAATCCATGATGGATCAATGGTGCAATATCAATTATTGTCATTGCCTTTTTATTTATTGGGACAGTTACCGAGGTTATTGAACGATATATCGAATAACTAACTTTCTCAAGGAGGTTGCTTGGTAGCACTTTGTTCATAGAGACGATCCTTCATGACGCATTGATATTCATTATTTTTAATCAATGACAGTGTATGCGTCATGACGGTTACATTTTTTATAAAAAAGGGGTTGGCATGCAAGACACCGTTTATACTATAGTACTCAGGTTATTGCCGTCATCTAAAGTAAAATAAGGTAAGGACGGAGAATATTGTTTAACTAATGTGGTTTTCCCAGATTGCCGAGGTCCATTAATTAAGACAACAGGCGTATCTTGCATTGCAATGTTCATGCGCGTTTTAAGGTGCCTCGGAAATGAGTTTTCTTTAATATTCAATTGATTATCTTAATGGTTTTATGTGTCCAAAATGGATTTTATCCTCGTCTAATATGGAATATAAGTCCGTCCATTATGGATTTTGTTCGCGGCTATTATGGAATATAGCTTTGTACAAAATGAAATGCAAATGAATTTTCATTTATTAGTAAGATGGATGTAGCGACTGTTATCACTACTTTGTTCCTACACCATGTAATCTCTTCCAATAAACCCAGATTTTTGATAAGCTGTCTTTATGAATTGATACACAATTGGAAATCAGCGTGATACTCAAATTATTACAAACCTTACTTGTCGAATTTCAAGCCAAGTATTCGACTATGGCTGATCCAGTGTCTAGGCAAGGACATTTTAATCACTTGCCAAATAAAATTGATGTTGCCATAGGCATGCGTCGAGTCGGTAAAACGTATTTTTTGTTTCAAACGATACGCGATCTACTGATGAAAGAAAATATTCCATGGCATCGCATCCTCTATTTAAATTTCGAAGATGATCGACTTTTGCCTTGTTCACAAAAAAAACTGGTAGCTTTACTGGAGGGATTTTATCAGCTTTACCCTGATAACCATGATCATACGTGCTACTTTTTCTTAGATGAAATTCAACAAGTCGATGATTGGCCTTTGGTTATTCGTCGTTTTTTTGATACGAAAAAAATAAAAATATATCTAACGGGATCCTCTGCGCGTTTGTTGAGTAAAGAAATTGCAAGCTCCCTGCGAGGCCGCTCATTGTCGACGGAAATATGGCCTTACAGTTTCAATGAATATTTATCTGCCTATCACATGACTTGGGACAAAAAACATCTAGTTAGCGATAAAATTCAGCATAAATTACAAGAATATTTGAGAAATTATTTTATTCAAGGAGGATTTCCTGAGACCATTGGATTACCAGTGGATAAACAGCGGCAATTATTGCAAGATTATGTTGAAGTAGTCTTAATGCGGGATATTATTGAACGGTATAATATTACCAATATTTCCTTGATCAAATATTTATTGAGTACCTTATTAAAAAATATTGCCACTGGATTTTCAGTCCATAAATTCGCCAATGATGTTAAAAGCCAAGGCTTAACTGGCGCAAAAAATACGATACATGATTATCTAAGTTATATTGAAGACGCTTATTTAGTTTTTTGTGTACCCTTATTTAGTGAGTCCTTACGAAAGACACATTCTAATCCTCGGAAAATATATGCCATTGATACCGGTTTAGCGAATGCATTTTCATTTAGTTTGCAACATAATAGTGGCCATTTATTTGAAAATATAGTGTATCTTGATTTCAGACGTCGAGGTTGCAAAGTCTATTATTACTTGACACAAGAACGTTGTGAAGTGGATTTTTTAGTCGAAGATCCTTTTGGCCATCGTAAGCTTTATCAGGTGGTTTGGGATATGTCTGATCCCAGCACGTTGGCAAGGGAGGAACGAGCATTACGTACAGCCGAAAAAGAGTTAGGTATTCCAGGAGAGATTATTACACCAGAGGTATACATGCAGTGGGTAAAATTAGAAAAGACCTAGTGTTGCACCTCATTTATTAATGCGAGAGGATTTTTTTGCCAAGCATGGCAATATTTAATATAGCAAAATGTTGAACTGACCCTATTTTAATAGACATTAACGTAATATTTTAAAAATTTCATATAATTCAACGAAAAAATTATGAAAATTTAGTGTCGAAAATATGCTTTTCCTGTTCGCATGTTAATGAGTGTTAAAAATATATTCAAATATTGACATCAAAAAATGGTTATTTCCGCACATTTTTGTACATTCTGGTGTATATCCAATACAACTATGCCATAAATTCAACCAAAAAATGCTTGACATACCTGTGTTTGCTTGGCAGCATGATGCAGTTTTTTACACGTTAAACGGTTTTTCAGAGAGAATTGTTCATGGACAATGAGACGGTGAATCATTCAGCTATCTAGTGAGAAT
>JAIELR010000215.1 GCA_019752835.1 Gammaproteobacteria bacterium
TTGGCTTTGGCTGCGGTATTATCAGAGAGGTAATTGATTGCATCACCCAGCTTGGTCATCTCAGTGATGGGAATTTGGTAAACGTTTGCCAATTTTGCCATAGCATCACCGGCTTCTTCTGCTGACATATCAAAAGCGGTAGCCATTTTAGAGACGACATTGGTGAAAAAAGCTAAATCTTTAGCAGCGATACCAAGTTGCCCGCCGCTTGCTGCAATTTGGGCAAGACCCGCAGCAGATAGCGGGATTTCACGTGACATGATTTTTAAGGTTTCACCTAATTTTTGAAGGCCATCTGGGGTGTCAAAAGTAACAACTTTGCGCACATCCGCCATGGCGCTTTCAAAATCAATCGCGGCTTTAATGGGTGCTGCCAGTGTTGCACCGAGCGCCACTGCATCAAACATTTGACCACGGAGATTAGCACGCTGAGCAAGTATACCCTGGCGCTTTTGCATGATTCGATCGAGGGCAACATAATGGCCTTTGAGCTTTTGCAGGGATGCGCCTAATTTGGTTTGCTGGGAGATGAGGCTCTGAATATCTTTGCCTGATTTTCGTATTTCACTATCAAGGGAATGTAACGCTTCACGTTTTTGCAAATAGGCGGTTTTAGCTTTAAGCGCTGCTGTTTTAGAGCGTTCAAATTCTGTGACCAAGGCTTTGCTTGGATTGGTGGTGTCCGCCATCTGCATGGCAAGAGATTTAACTTGTTTTTCAGCGTCCATCCATCCACGCTTAGCAAGCAAAGTATCTCTATGAAGCTGCTGAAATTTTCCGGTGGTTTTGCCTGAGGCGTCAAGTTGTTTAATCGCTTGACCAAGACGTCCTAATTGGCTGATGCCAGAGGACATAGTTGCGCTAAAATTGCCTTTAAGTGCAGCGCCAATGACAACGGATAAGGTATGAATGGCTGTCATGTCTTTTGTAACTCCCTCGCACTATTGATCCATAAAACAAACTCCTCTATATCCATCTCTAGCCATTCGCTAATTCCGCCTTTTGCAAAAGCTGCCAAAGACAAAACACTGGCTCTTAAGTCTTCAGGTCGGATGGCAGCAAAAAACCCTGCAATGCCTCTTGGATCTTGGCGTAATCAGCTAAATCTAATTCTTCAACAGCATCTTTTGGAATATCTGCAAGATTGGCAATGAGCGCTACTTCCTTTTCAGCATCACTATTAGCAAGGCGTTCAACCGCTAAGCGATCACGGACCTTTGGTCGTCTTAAAGTCAGCTCTGAAATAACAACGCCATCAATTTTAATTGTTTCGGTCAGTTTAATTTTTTGCATAGTGTTAAATTCCTAAAGCGGTTCGAAGGGATGACATCTGATCAACGCCATTGATTTTGCGCACCATATTTTCAGCATCAATCTCAATAAGTTCACGGCGATCAATTGTTAATTTATAATAGCGGATGGATACGGTACATTTGAGGGTTGCTTTATCAGCGGGTTTCCAATTGCCTGGATCAAGCTCCTTAAATTGACCACGTAAATTCACCACAACAGCTTCCGCGTCGCCACTCCCTTGTAGGCCACCGCGAAGTGTCAGTGAAACTGCATTGCTATCTACCAACCCAAAGAGCCTAAAAAGTTCAGGGTCGTATTCTGAAAAGGTGAGCTCTGCTTCTAATTTCTCCATGCCCATATCAATGGCAACAGGAATATCCATGCCACCCGCGCGGTGCTCTTCGGTTTTAATGGAAAGCTTTGGCAAACTGATTTCATCAATGCGACCGGCATAACCACGACCATCAACGAAGGCATTAAAGTTTTTAAGAATTTTTGGCAACATCAGATCAGCTCCTTGATATAATCGTTAATCAAATGGGAACGAAAGACGATCCGCTCTGCTGGATAAGGCGGCGTAAAATCAAAGTCAAAATAGACTTTACCTTGCGCAATATTCGCTGGAGTATTAAGCTCTGGATCGGGATAGCATTGCCCACCTAAAATAGCGCCAAGAGCCTTGAGGTGCGCCAAATAAGCATTGACGCTTTCAACCACATCATCCAAGTAGGTTCTTGTAATATTGCGGTCCACAGCCCAAAGATGCGCACGCAGCAAACTGTCATTGATTAAATCAGCGGTTCTGCGTACCGATAAAAAAGACCATTTAGGATCGCTTGCACAACTTCTATTACCCCAAAGGCGATAGCCTTCTTGATGAATAATGGTTGTGACTTCATTTTCGTTGAGAAAATTTGCCCGGCAATTGGCATCACCTAAAGTAAAATCAACTGGTCTTGCGGTGCCAACAATACCGTATATTTCTTGATTAGACGGCGACCACCAAAAACCATTTTCATTATCACTGCGTGCGATAAGCCCTGCTATGTAAGGGCTTGGAGGCACAACTTCTTCATGATCGGTAAAAATCTTCACCCAAGGGTCAACAACATAAACCCGTGCATGACCAAAATCCTTGCGCCACGTGATGGCATCTTGATCGTTGGTATTTGGTCCATCGGCAATAATGACGGCACGCAATCTATCTGCAATAGCCAGCATACTGCTAATGACCGGGTTTGCTTGATTGTTGGGTCTTTGATGGGTAAAGCCAGGCGCAATCAAAATACGAGGTGCGCTATGCACAATACTTTCAGCACTTAAAAATGCTTGCACGCCTTTATAATCGCCTGTTTGTGCATCAATGCCGCCAATAATATTGGCAATTGTTTCTGCTTCATCTTCACCCGCTTCAACACGAATAACGATGACCATTGCGCCAATTTGATCAAAAATACCGTTAATCGCCATGGGCAAAGTTCCAGCATCTCCAAGCTTTGCCGCTTCTCTGCGAGAGCCAACAATCAACACAGGCTTGTTCAATGGAAAAACAGTATTGTCAGCTTCAGGGGCTGTACCAATCAGTCCAATAACTGAGGATTTTGTGGTTCGAATGGTGCGCGGTCCGCTGGTAATTTCGGCAACTTCAACACCATGTAAAAATTGTTCAGCCATAAGTTCCCCCTAAACCTGGTTCAATGTTTTTTTGAGATTGTCTTCAAAGCCATCCAAAAAAAGGTTCAACTCTTCTTGAGTGGCCACTTTTTTAATAAAGCTTTGTGCTTGATCTTCTAGAGCTTCGCATCGCGCAATCGCTTTTATGCCTTTTTGCGATTTACCTTGAATAAGTTTGGCCATATCAAGAACAGAAAGAGATCTGGCTTCTGCAAGAGGGGAAATTAATGAAGCATCATTATCATCAGGTGCTTGATTATTCGCTGCAGTATTCAAGATGTTTTCAGCAGCTTTAGCTTGGATGTCATAAGAGCGTGATTTTTCATGAGAATAACCTGCGTATTTGCGGCGATAGACATTGAGAATAAAGCGTATGGTATCTAATGCGCCTGCGCGTGAATTTTGCAATAATTCTTGAGCCACATCTGCATCATCGCGTTCTGAAACTGAGCCATCTTCGAGTAATTTATAACGTTTTTCCCAAGCAAAATCACTAGGTGCTTTTTGCCAGCCAGTTCCTTCTGGTTTTTTAGGTAGCGTTGTCGTTTCAACTTGCAGTCCATTTTCAAAGCGTAAGTAAATTGACATAGATGACCTCATTTCCAAATTTCATAAGAATATTGATAGCCTCGGCATTGCCATGCTCTAAGCGTGCGGTCGATATCGACTTCAAGACCCGTTGTTAAAAATCCATTGCGGAAACTGTAGATATACCAATGCAAAAACTGAGCATAATAACTGGATATGCCTGTGTAGTAGTAAGCTGAGGTATAAAACAAAATAGCCACCGTTTTACCGGCTGGTATGGTGATGCTAGCAGTGCCTGCAAGATTAGCATTAGAGGTTGCATTGTTATAAAGGTTGGTCCATGTCAATGCACTAATGGAAGATTTATTGGCATTGGTATTGTTAGGATTTGCTAAGAATAATCCCATGCCTTCATACCCAGAAGACCAATAAGTAGACCCACCAAAAGATAGTGTTCTTGTGATATCTGCAGCTGTCGTATTCTTAATAAATAAAACACCAAGGCCTGCATAAGGATAAGTGTACTCGTTGGTAGATACTGCGTATTTGGTATACATTTCTTTGTAAATAAAATTGCCAGCTAAGCCTTGTAAAAAGTAGAGCTGCGGCGGCTTATAAAAACCGGCATAGTTGGTGGTTTGCGCATGGGCTCCGGCAAGAAGCTGCAGCATATTGTCGGCATTGGTTACGTTGTTATACCAAACCCCCAATTGGCTTGTTAAATCACCATACCCCCAATAATCGTTTGCACGGCTGAGTACACCAAAAATAAATGGCAATGAGCCCGTTTCAATCATGTTGCGATTGCGAACTTCTGTCATGATTGTTGAGTTGGCTGGAACATCGTTAATCGATGAAAAATTACTGACTAAGGTATTTAAAGCTTGAACCTGTGTTTGCCCAGTCGAGTTAATCGACGCAATATTGCTATCTTTTCTTGTATCCAACAGTGATAAATTGGTCGTCGTTGCCGTCTGCAGTGCAGTTAAAGAGGTAGTTTTTGTCGTGGTGATTGCATCAATTGATGTGGTTTTAGCTGTATCGATAGCTGATAAGGCGGTTGTTTTTGTGGTATTAAGGCTTGCTAAATGTGCCGTAGCTGCATCGAGCAATGCTTGAAGTTTCTCATCAGACATGCTGACAATATCGTAAACGGTGCTTTGACCTGCAATTGACTCTAAAGCTTTTGCTAAATAGGCCAGTTGATCCGCGGGTGCGTTGATCGATAAATCTTTAAGGCGCTGATGTAGCGCATAAACGGCTTCTTTAGCGATTGTCATGGTTGCTCCACAAATTCAAAAAAGTTTCAAAAGTAAACCGATCAAAGGCTTGCTTCAGAATGTTATGTTCAGACTCTCTGGTAGAAATGTCCGCATCCACATGAATGATTGTTTCCCGAATACGCACCACGTCCTGAACTGCTATGTTATCTGGATGGGGCAGCTTATAGCCCCTTTGGGTCAAATCATTTGGCATATTAAGTAATCACCACTCGGAGTGATCTAACTTTAGGTCGATAAAGAATTGTGCCGCTGAGCACTAATTTCACCCTGGTTTCAACCACATTAAAGCTGGTTAAAATATGCGTGCGTTCAACCCAATTATCCCCAACCGGCTTTCCAGTAGTTAGCTCAACTAACTGCCATGTGCCATCTGTTTTTTGTACATAGGCTTTGACATCGGCTGTGCCAATCATAAGGGCTTCGTAGGTGATGGTGACTTTGCTGTTACTTCCAGCTGGGATTGCGCGCGTTACATAATCAGCTGTTTCGGTCACATTGCCTAAAACCATCTGCACACCAGGATAAAGTACGGGACTATGTAAGCTAGAGCCTCGCATCTGTGCTTTTACATTTAAAGCACCTGTTATTCGAGAACGGAGAGCAATAGGCAAATCATCAGAAAGCTTGTGCTCTGTTCCATCTTGTTCGGTAAGGGTAAAATCTAGATCAGTATCAGATGCGACGCGTTCAACGTTAGCAAGAGCAATCAAGTCAGAGGTGTTGTTGCCGGTAATTGTGCCCAAATCAATAATACGGGTATTTGCAGTAAATCGTGCGCCTAAAAGCCGAAAGGTTAAGTCACGATTTTGATGATCGGTCCAGGTACTGGCGTTACTGGATGATAATAAAACGCCCACTTGATAAGGCTGGCTTGTGACCCATCTTGCATGGGTTGCATCATATTTGCCAAGCTCTGCTACACGCACTGCGGCATCGGCATCATCGGTCAACAGAACAATGGCATATTCATGACCGGCTTCCAGCCAAACAGGCTGCCAAGTCATTCGAGTAGACGTCCCATTTACATTAATAGAGGCTGGCATGATATCGCCTTCAGCCAAAACGGTTTGTGTAGGCATGCCAAGGCTGGTATCTCGAATTTGTACAATCACGCGTTTTGTACCGCGATTACTGAACCATAAATCAATGCCACCAATATGACGACTTTCGCTTAAGGTAAAGGTTTGTGCCAGTGGATCAAAGCGCGTAAGCACAACGGTGGTTTCATTGCGCCGAATATCGGTAATCACCGTAACGCGCCTGCGCTCTTCGGTCGTAATAATCCCGCGACCAGTATAAGTGGCTTCACCATAACTACCTTGATTGCCAATAAATTGGACAAGTTTGGTACCCGCAGGCACATTGGCTGGGACGGTGAACTTACCTTTTATTTTTCCTGTAGAATCTGCAATAAGTGGCATAATTTCTCCTATAAACTTACGGGTTCAACATTAATGCCATCAAAAACCAATCGGAGTTGCTCATTTGGTGTGAATCCTTCAAGTTCAAAGTTTTGAGTGGCTTGGCGCATAAAGGATGCTTCACGAGTCTGGCTCGATAAAAGTTCTGTTGTTTGACTTACCTGCGTGCTTAGCAATACATTTTGAGTGGTGCTTGAAGTAATTCGGCTTAAGATGCCTCCACCATTGACGATCTGACGGGTAATAGGACTAGAAAGCACACTAAATCGTTGCGTAATAGGACTCGACCAATTGGTTTCTAATTGGGTCCAGCGATCCACGTTCAGATTGATAGTGACTTTTGCAGGTATTGGCGCAAAAGCTTGATAAGGGTTAATTTTCATATCCATCGTTTGCAAGAGTTGTTCAAGAACTGGCTCTAAAACATAATTAAGCATTTAATTTTCCAAACTAAGTTTAAACTTGTATACACTAATATCAGCAGAAAAAGTATACACAATTTAACTTTCTTTCTTCATCCACAAGCAAGCAATGAGAATTTCAAAATACTAGTTTAAAAAAAGC
>JAIELR010000077.1 GCA_019752835.1 Gammaproteobacteria bacterium
TATTAGACTTTTGCAGAACCGCTTATGCAAAAAAGGACGAGGAGCACTCGGAGCGCAGAACCGGAGTGTACAACCTTGTACATGAGGATTCGAGCACCGGAGCGACGAAGTCATTTGAAGCAGAGGCGAGTTATGCAAGAAGTCTATTCATTAAATGTGTAGGGAAAAGCAACATGCACTATGAAAAACATATCTTTATTTGTACTAATCAACGTCCCGATGGTAAGGCTTGTTGTGCTAACCATGATGCGGCAACGGCTTGCCATCAGTTAAAAATGGCAACAAAACTTCGCGGTATAGACGGTCCTGGCAAAATAAGAGTCAGTCAGTCGGGTTGTTTAGGACGTTGTGAGCTCGGGCCTGTGGCAGTCGTTTATCCTGCAGGGCATTGGTACACTTACAATAGCCTTGACGATTTAGATGAAATTCTTGAGGAAGATTTGATCAAGGGCGGGAAGGTTGAGCATTTGTTGCTTCCATAATAAATTTTACATCTGCCTCTTGCCTATTGGCCCTAGCTTATGTACAATGCACCGCTCTTTTAATCAAGAATACTTTCTTGGGTAACATTTTCGGATACAGATAAAATGAAGACATTTAGCGCTAAACCAGAAGTTGCAGCCGCATCACGTGAGTGGTTCGTTATTGATGCAGCAGATAAAACATTAGGTCGGCTTGCGAGCCGCGTTGCCCTTTATTTGAGAGGGAAACATAAACCAGAGTATACCCCCCACGTTGATACTGGGGATTTTATTATCGTTATTAATGCCGATAAAATAAAAGTTACCGGCAAGAAAGTTGACGATAAAATTTATTATAGCCATTCAGGCTATCCGGGCGGATTGAAAACCATTAATTTTAAAAAATTAATGGCTAAAGCACCTGCTCGTGTTTTTGAGCTTGCAGTTAAGGGTATGTTGCCAAGAAATCCTCTTGGACGTGCAATGTATCGCAAACTGAAAGTGTATGCAGGCAGTGAACACAGCCATGCTGCCCAGCAACCCAAGTTACTTGACTTGAAAACGGAAGAATAATTATGCCAGCCCCTAAAAAGATTTCTCAATACAATGGTACAGGCCGTCGTAAATGCTCGGTAGCCCGAGTTTACTTGCGCCCTGGTACCGGTAAAATTAAAGTTAATCATCGTACGATGGAAGAGTATTTTCCCCGTGAAAGCATATGGATACAAATCTTACTGCCATTGAAAGTTGTTGATATGCTTGATAAGTTTGATGTCATTGTCAATGTTCGTGGTGGTGGCCTCTCTGGCCAGGCAGGCGCGATACAATTAGGTATTGCTCGTGCACTAGTTCAATATGATGAAACGACTGGAACCTTGTCAACGGATGAGAATTCTTTCCGTATTCGTTTACGTAGCCAACCAGGTGGTTTATTGACACGTGATGCTCGTATTGTTGAACGTAAAAAAGTGGGGCTGCATAAGGCTCGACGTGGCGTTCAGTTCTCGAAACGTTAATATACTCTGCGCAATTCAATTTTTGGCGTTGTTGCTGCTGGCTGTTTGTAGGGTTAGGCCCCCGTGCCTACCGAAAGACGGGCAACCATAGGGGGTTGTCCCTACGTCAACAGCGCCTAGCCAAAAACCGAATTGCTTCGGGTATGTCCTTTTTCTATTCTTGAAAAGCGAAGAGACAGTTTTTTGTTTTTTCGCTTTTTTTCAACGTTTCACTTATTTTCCAATAGTCTTATTAATTGTATGATGTTGGATTGAGGTGCGATGAGTTAATTTCTGTAGGAGTTGCTGATGGGGTTGATCAATAATCGTCGTTCGGTAATGAATTTATTATCAGATCCCCTTGATATTTATTGTCATCGTGTTCGGTTTGTCATGGCTGAAAAAGCGGTTACTGTTGAAGTTATCGATATTGATCCAAATAACAAACCTGAAGAGCTTTTGCAATATAATCCCTACAATACGATACCCACCCTGGTTGATCGTGATTTGGTGATTTTTGATACTCAAATTATTTGCGAATACCTCGATGAGCGTTTCCCTCATCCTCCGTTGATGCCTGTTTATCCCGTAATGCGTGCAGAATCGCGATCGTTGCTATTGCGTATTGAGCGTGATTTATATCGTTTGTACAACCGTATTATGAGTGATGATCTCGATGATGCTGCACTGGCAAAGTCACGATTGATAGAAGCTTTTATTAGTATGTCGCCAGCTTTTTCAGAAAAAGCCTTCTTTTTGAGTGATGAATTTTCTTTACTAGACTGTTCACTGGCGCCTTTATTATGGCGTTTACCTTCTTTGGGAATCATTCTACCATCTCAGGCTAAAGCAGTTGATAGTTATGCAGAGAGAATTTTTTCCCGTAATGGATTTCAAGCAAGTTTAAGTGAGGCCGAATATGAGCTCCGTGACGAGTAAACCTAAGTTAACGTCAAGTAAACCCTATTTAATCAAAGCCCTTTATGAGTGGATGCTTGATAATGGACTTACTCCGCATATTGTTGTCGATACGACGCTACCTGGGGTAAGAGTGCCTAAGCAATCGATTAAAAATGGTCAAATAATTCTTAACATTTCCCCCAATGCAACCAGTCATTTCGAGATGACGCTCAGTAAATTACAGTTTCGTGCTGGTTTTGGTGCTACGATTTTTGATGTGCTGCTTCCAACAAGTGCTGTAGAAGCTATTTATGCCCGTGAAAATGGAGAGGGGATGACCTTTTCGATGGATATTCCAGGCGGAGATGATGGTGGCGACGGGTCAAGTGAAAATCTCACTTTTACAGAAACGGCGGATCCTGAATCTAAGCAAGATACCAAGAAACCCGCGAAACCTTCGCATTTGAAAATCGTAAAATAACACATTTTATCAGAAGCATCGTAGCCCGTATTAAAGCGCTTTAAACGCACAGTATGGAGGCAACAATGTGCTTGCTAATCCCACAAATAGATATGCTCAAAGGACCTGCGCGTAATACGGGGCAGAGCTTTGTAAAATCAACGACCCCGTATTACGCTTTTATCGCGAGTGTTCTTGGCACCACCCCATTTATAATATCAATAAATAATAAGTTCCAAGCATTATTCCCGCTTTAATACGGGCTAGCTAATTACCTAACAACCACTGTCGGTCTTGTGTTAACAACAACAGGTCTCGGTTTCACAACCACTACTGGTGCTGGTTTTACAACAACTACTGGTCTTGGAGCTACAACAACATGCGTTGGCGCAACAACTACATGCGCTGGTGCGATATAGGTATTCGTATGCACGACTGTTGCATTGGTATGAACAACGGTTGTATTCGCGTAGGAAGCAGCGGCGGTTATACCTAACATGAGAGCCAAACTTGATACGATTATTTTTTTCATTTTACTAACCTTTTTAGTTATTAAGGGCACTCTAATAAACGACAGAGTGTTTACCATTATAGCATGCATGGTATCTCATACAATGATTTAGCAGCTAAAATAATTAAATATTGCATTACACTTTCATTTAAAAATTCATTATATTTGTTTTATTTTCGTCGACCGGATGGAATCGGTTAGTAAGATTCAATAATTCATATCCCCAAATTCGGGGAGAATTTTCAATAATAGAAAGGGCATTTTTAAAGGCAACAAACCCAAGAGGGTCGCTTGGATTAGGTAGTTGAATTAGCTCTTTCGCTATTGTTATGAAGTCATAAATATCTACATTTTGAAATGACTTTTGTGCTACCTTAGTGATAAAATCGATAGAAATGGACACTAGGTTAAGGTTCCAAGGTTGCTTGTTTTCCTTTATACGCTCTATAAGTGACTGGCAATGCAATGATTCATATTTCGAAGGAATAGTTTCATATACATCTTTACTATCTACGATCAAAATGGCGCTAAGCGTTATATTGTTTTTTTGTTCTTCAGTTTCTTCAGCCTTGCAATGATCGATCAATGGCTCTATTTGTGGCATAAAATTATTTCCAAAAAATCTAGAACTTAGAAAAAGATCATCGTTACCTGTAGGCGTGAATATTGTATCCGGGTCAAAATCATTGGTTAAATTATCGTTAATATCGATGTCTGAACTAGAACCTTCATGAACAAGTTTTGTTTTGTTAACGGTTTTTTCATTTTTCATATTAATTCAATCGCCCTATATTATTACATTTTCGTGGCCAATTTTAAGTGCTAAATATTAACACTTATTTAAAGATGTAATGAAATTTTACTTTGCACAAAAAAAGAGCTCATTTAAACTAACGTAGTATTAATTTGATTTTTGAATATTATCTGTTAGTCTTACTAGGCTTGATTTAAGCAATTAATAAGGAGCTTTAGTATGAAAAAAACAGGTATGGTTTTATTGGGTGTGATGGTAAGCAGTCTCGCTTTCGCAGCAGGCACAAGTGCTGTTGGCGGATCATCTGCTACCTCAGGCAGTAGTATGATGACTATGTCAAGCAGTCCAGCCAGTGTTAGCACCACTTCTACGGCTAGCTCAGCAGAAACGCAGATGAGACAACAAATGGCAATTGCGTGGAAAAATCTCACCCCTCAACAAAAGCAAGCAATACAGCAAAAATTGCAACAAAAATGGCAAAATGCTACACCTGAAGAAAAAGAAATGGCGAAAGAAAAAATCATGCAAAAATGGAATGCAATGACGCCGGCGGAACAACAAGAAATGTTGCAAAAAATGCAAGCAGCTATGCAACAAAGTGGAATGAGTACAACAACACCAACTACGGCTGGAATGGGTGGTAGTACCAATTAAGTTGTTTAATGTGGTTTGAAATTGTCATACTGCTTTTCTCCCCATAAGTAGGGGAGAGAGCAGTATATTATTTGGCGCCCCGCGGCGGGATTCGAACCCACGACCCTTCGCTTAGGAGGCGAATGCTCTATCCAGCTGAGCTACGGGGGCAATGTGAAGGTGGAAGTATAACACGGTTTCAATTCTTTGGGCCCAGTACATGACAATTTTCTCTTTCAGGGAACTGTCTTTGTAGGGGTAGGCCCCCGTGCCTACCCATATACGGGCAACCACGGAGGGTTGCCCCTACAACAGCCCGAGCTCCTTTCGGTTACTTTTCCGCGCAGCAGATTACAGAGCTGTAGGGGACGAAAAATCTTCCTGTGTAGCCCTCAATCCGCGTTCACAAATAGGGGTCTAGGGGTACCTTAACGTTTTCCCAACAAACACAAAAACTCATTCCTCGTCGGCGCATCTTCTCTAAACGAGCCTAGCATAACCGATGTTGTCATCACTGAGTTTTGTTTTTCAACACCGCGCATCATCATACACAAATGTTTTGCTTCGATAATGACACCAACACCCTCTGCTTGCGTAACGGACATAAGTGCTTCGGCGATTTGTTTGGTGAGATTTTCCTGGATTTGTAAACGACGAGCGAATAAATCAACGATACGAGCCACTTTTGATAAACCGATAACCTTGCCGGTAGGAATATAGGCTACATGACACTTTCCTATAAAGGGCAATAAATGATGTTCGCAGAGCGAATAGAGTTCAATATCTTTTATAATAACCATTTCATCTGTATTGGATTCAAATACGGCATTATTGACTATATCTTCAAGTTTTTCATGATAACCACTCGTCAGAAAAGCCATGCTTTTTGCTGCGCGTAATGGCGTGCGTAATAAACCTTCGCGCTGGGGGTCTTCGCCCAAGGCAACAATTAGATCATGATATAATTTTTCGACGGTTGGCATACTTGGCTCCTCTAATATTATGTTTTTTGTCATGTTAGCCTAGCTGTGAATGGAGGGGATGGCCAGCCATAAAGTGAATATGTATATGATAAACAATTTGGCCACCATCTGCATTACAATTGCTTACTAAACGGTAGCCTTTTTCGGCAAGCTGTAATGATTTTGCCATGTTAATCGCTACTTCGTACATTTTGCTGATTATAGGTAGATTGGACGAATCCAGATCATTCAGTGTGGCGATATGTTGTTTAGGGATAATTAAACGATGAATAGGGGCTTTGGGTGAAATATCATCAATAACCAAAAGATTTTCATCTTCGTAATGAATAATTGCAGGCAGTTCTTGATTGATTATTTTGCAGAATATACAATTCATGTGTTTTCCTGACGTTAAAAACTTTCGAAAGAGCGCTATTGTAATCTATTTGCACTGTTGGGGCAAACGGGGTTCTTTGAGACGTAAATTTACTTATACATATTGAGAAATGATGAATGCTTATATTTGTGGGTACAAATTTGTTACCCTCGACAATTTAATTGACTTGAAAAAAATGCTATTAACATTTTGCCAAACTCATTCAATCAAAGGGACTATTTTGTTGAGTGAGGAGGGCATCAATGTTATGCTCGCGGCTGGTTTGGAGGCTATTGATGCCTTCGAGTTGTTTATCAAAAACATGCCGTCTTTTGCAGATATAGATTTTAAGCGTAGCCACAGTGTAAAACAGCCCTTTAAGCGTATGTTTGTCAAGTTAAAAAAGGAAATTATTACGTTGAGGCAGCCTGACATTCGTCCGGATAAAAACCCGGCGCCGGCCATTCAACCTGTTGAGTTTAAGCAATGGTTAGATGAACATCGTGATGTTGTAATAATTGATACGCGTAATGAATATGAACATCAAATGGGCAGTTTTGTGAATGCGATTAATTTGCATATTGATGAATTTACAGAGTTTCCACAGGCAATTGAACAATTACCTGTAGAAATGAAAGAGAAGCCAGTTGTTGTATTTTGTACAGGGGGCATTCGCTG
>JAIELR010000249.1 GCA_019752835.1 Gammaproteobacteria bacterium
CCCTTTAGTTTTTAGCTGGACATAAAGTTTCCATAGGGTTATTTTTTATATTTTTCAACAAAATCTATAGAACGTTTATAGAAATTCAGGCCCATTAAACTGGGTTCGCCGCCTTGCCACGCGATAGTAACTTCTCCGGCGCCATGCGCTTGCAATAATTGTCGAATATATTGCTCATGCACATCTTCGTGCATACGAAAATCACTGTCAGGATAGAGTGTTTCTTTCGATAAAAAAAAGCAATAATGACAATCCAAATTACAAATAGCACCTGTCGGTTTTGCCAGTAAATGAAATTGATATCGTGGCGTTTCACTCATCAATCTTTCGCCAACATTCGCGCAAAATCTTTTTGCAGGTCACTGATTGGTTTACCGCTTACATCAAAAATGACAGATTTTATCACGCCGCCCTTAAAGGCAAAGGGTGGGTTATATCGGACACTCACAGGGTCGGCGCTATCACGGCCTATACATAAACCCTCACCGGTTAATGAATATTTCCCTGGTTGCATGCGCAAGGCGGCTTGATTAACTATCTGTCCATTGATAGATAGTTTCAAGTCACCATAAGTCACATAGCGTTCATCCATGCTTTTTTTAGCAAATAATAACTCTATTTTAACGTTGCCCTCGGGGAGCGGTATTGATGATTCGAATATTTGTTCTTCAATTCCAATAAAATTATTGACATAAATAAGCCGATGATTTTGCACAAAAAGGGCTTGTCCTCCAAAACGGGATCCTTGGGCAAAAAGAATTCCTTCTGCGGTGGAGCTCACCTCATTGAGAGAAATTTCAATGCCAAAATCACGCCCACGTAAATCCACTGCGATATTATTAGGAACCGGCGACGTATGAGGATAATAGATAAATCGATCTTGATCACTATTCGCTTCAGTCGGACGTTCAACACTCATTTGTTCGAAAGGGGAGCGATCGTCAAGTGGTAAGACATTATTTCGTCCCGCTTCAACAAACCATAAGTTAATTAATTCATGTAATTTTTCAGGATATTTATCCGCTAAATTGCATAATTCAGTGCGATCTTCTGTGAGATGATACAGCTCCCACGTATTTTGATGAAAATTGCCTTTTCCAGAGAGAGGGGCGTGACGTGCCACGGCTTTCCATCCATCATGATAAATGGCGCGAGTTCCTAACATGGCATAATATTGTGTTTTTCGCGCGCTATCTACATGGGCATTTTTGAAACTATAGTCCATGGTTATGCCATCAAAATCACTTTGTTGTACACCTTTGATATGCTTTGGAGGCTCTATTCCACATAAATTTAAAACGGTTGGTACAATATCTGTCGCATGATGGTATTGATCACGCACTTGTCCAGCAACGTCTGTCATTGCTTTAGGCCAGCTAATAATACAAGCATCCGCAATTCCGCCTTCCAAACTGTAACGTTTAAACATTTTATACGGAGTATTAAATGCAGCAGCCCATCCAGTGGGATAATGATTATACGTATCGGGTGAGCCAAGTTTATCGATATTATTGAGGTTTTCTTGCAAGTCGTCAGGCCAGTTATTAAAAAATTTATTTTCATTCACTGAACCATTGGGACTGCCTTCTGCGCTTGCGCCATTATCAGAAACGGCGACAATAATCGTATTTTCCAATTGACCGGTTTCTTCAAGATGGTTCAGTAATAAGCCTATTTGGTGATCGGTATAACTTAAAAATCCGGCATAGACTTCTGCCATGCGACAAAAAAGCTTTTTTTCGTCCTCATTGAGGTCATTCCATGGGCGCACATAATCGCCTTCTATTATTACCTCACCAACGGGCCAAGGATTCAATGGCGGCAATTCTGTATTTTCAGGGATAATTTGTAATTGTTTCATTTTTTTAAGAGTTAATTCGCGGAACGCTTCATAACCCATATCAAATTTACCTTTATATTTATCAATCCACTCTTGCGGTGCGTGATGCGGTGCGTGGGTTGCGCCATAGGCTAAGTATAAAAACCAAGGTTTATTCGGCGTGCATTGTTGTACGTCAGCAATATAACTGATCGCTTTCTCCGTTAAATCTTTGCTCAAATGATAACCTTCATTGGGTAAATAAGGTTGTTCTACCGGTTGGTTATCTTGCATAAGGTCAGGGTAAAATTGATTGGTTTCAGCGCCAATGAATCCGTAAAAACGCTCGAAACCTCGACCTAAGGGCCATGAACGGCGTGTTGATGCGACGGTAGATTCAATATCAGGCGATAAATGCCATTTACCCAGGGCATAAGTCGCCCAGCCATGCTCAACCAAAATTTCTGAAAGCATGCCATTTTCAGGCGGGATTAAGGCACTTAAACCGGGAAAGCCATTTGCTGCTTCCGTAATACAAGCCATATTATTGTGGTGAGCGCTTCGACCGGTCAGTAAACACGATCGCGTAGGCGAGCATAAGGCCGTGGTATGCCAATTTGAATAACGTAAGCCTAATTTTGCAATACGATCCATATTAGGAGTTTCAATCACTGGATTCCCAAAACAATTAAAACCCGCAATTCCTACATCGTCCCAAACAATATAGAGTACATTAGGTGCATTTTCAGGTGCTTTAGGCGGAAGGTAAGGGGTCCAATCGGCCTGTGATTCTCGAATATCAACGTTAACAGTACCTTGAAATGGCTTCACTCTTCCTCTCCCAAACGATTGTTATTAATTCAGTGATGCTAATGCGCTAGAGTAATCGGGTTTTTTTGCCCTAGCCCATGCTTTCCATCAATCTTCCCAGTAAGCGTAGCCCGTATTAAAGCGCTTTAAATGCACAGTATAGCGGCAACAATGTGCTTGATACTCCCACAAATAGGGATGATCAAAGGATATGCGCGTAATACGGGATCGTTGATTTTACAAAACTCAGCCCCGTATTACGCTTTTATCGTGAGTGTTCCTGGCGCCACCCCATTTCTAATATCAATAAATGATAAGTTCCAAACATTATTCCCGCTTTAATACGGGCTAAACTGTTTAAAAAATACCAGGGATATCTTCAGATATGGACTACTTTGCTGATTCTGCCGCACTGGATACGGCATGTCCTGCTGACGACATATCTTGGCCAGCTCCTTGAACAGTATTACAGCCTGCTAATACACTCACTAAACACAATAGTCCAAAAAATTGTTGAACAATACGCATCGCTTTTTCTCCTTTTAAGCCGCTACCCTTTGTAGCGTTCCTATTATAGCCTGAATATAAATAATTGGGCGAGTGGGAATTTTTGTGCAATAGCAGTATGATGACTGGATCTAGCAAAGACGAGCGATAGGTAACACCATGAGCATTTTTTTAGAAACAGAGCGTTTAATTCTGACAGCGCCTGAGTTATCCCATTTACCTGACTTAATTGCATTACGCGCTGATCCAGGGGTTATGCAATACATTGGGCAAAAAGGCACAACACAAACTCGAGAGGAAGTAGAGCAATTTTTAGATAGAGCGATGACTTATCAAACCAAGCATGGTTTTGGATTTTGCTCTGTTTTTGACAAAGAAAATGGTGATTTTGTGGGACAAGCGGGATTATGCCATCCTGGCCTTGATGATAAAGAGACCGACATAGAAATCGCTTATCGTTTGCATAAACGCTACTGGGGCAAAGGTTATGCTACAGAGCTTGTAAGAGCCCTAATTGCCTGGGGCTTTGAACATTTACCGGTGAGTAAACTAATCGCGGTCATTAATCCGAATAATAATGCCTCACGTCGTGTATTAGAAAAAGTCGACATGCTTTATACAGGCAAAAGAGATTACCGAGGTGTTCAAGTCGACTGTTATGAAATATATAAAAATGACATGATAGAACTAGTTCCATATAACCCAACATGGCCTGAAATGGCTGAATCAGAAATACGAATGTTATCTGAGTTATTGCCGAAAGGGCATGTGTTGGATATACAACATGTGGGGAGCACAGCTATCCTCAACATGCAAGCCAAACCAATTATTGATATTCAAGTAGCCGTTGATTCATTAGAGCTTATTAAACCCATTGCCATTGAACATTTAGAAAAACAAGGCTATGTTTATTGGCACGATAATCCTGATCTAGAACGGATGTTCTTTGTCAAAGGCATGCTGCCTTTTGGTGAAAAACGTACGCATCATGTTCACATTGTTGAGTCAACTTCAAGGCATTGGGATGGGAAATTGCGCTTTCGGGATTATTTACGCTCGCATTCCGCTGTAGCAAATGATTATTGTGCCTTAAAAATTGCTTTGGCAAAGCAATATCCCCATGACAGAGAGGCTTATACAACAGCGAAAACGGAATTTATTAATGAGGTTCTGAAAAAAACAATGATGAAGCCAGCATAGTAAGCATTGCTCGTATCTGAGTTTTGGATAAACTTATCGTGCATACCTAAAAAAGAACAAAAATTTTATTCAGACTTTAACCCATTTTTTTCCCATACGTATGCTTGGTGAGTCATGCGATACTCATGAATGAAAGAAATTTTTTGCTCAATGAATTTTATGATACTGATGCCAGGTAAGCTGTACTCAACATTATTTGAGATACAAGCAAAATCCCATTCAACAAAAGCTGTTTGTTCCTCCTCATAAAAATAAAAAGAAAGAATATCCCATTTTGTTACTTTGCTTTTTGCTTTCAGCCAAAATTTGAACCAATTTTCAATATTAGAAATGCCGTTATAAGTTGGCCCATGAGACTCAATGACAACACAATTTTCAGCCAGGCAAGATATAATCATTGGAAGGTCATTTTGTTTCCAGCCATTGATATATTGCTGAACAAGATTAAAAATGTCTTTTTCTTGCATATGCATATTCCTTCTTTTAATAAAATAAGGGGTAAGTTTCATGCTGGATGCCGTTGTTGATATTATTGAGGCTGTAAAAAAATCTCTAATTGTTCAAGTACCTGAGTACTCAAAATATTCAATGACGCTAATGCGCTAGAATAATTGGGTTTGTTTTCGCCGTAGACCATGCCTCCCATGAAATCTTCCCAGCGTCTCTCCCATTCTGTATTTTGATGTAAAGTTGATAAGGCAAGTCTAATTTCCGTTAGAGGATCTCGCACGTAATCAGGATTTTGATTTTTATACTTCTTACTATCTTCCGTGATTAATTGTTCGATAAGGGAATAGAATGGCTCATCTAGTTGATTTTGAAGATAAATATTGTGCAAATCATAAATATGTCGTACCAATGTAGGATCTAAAAAAACCTCAGGTCGCTTAATTGCATTTGCTACACGACGGGTCAGTGCTACCCACTTTTCAGCGGCAGTTTCTGTTACCGAAACACAGGAGACCCATTTTTTAGGGTGTTCAATTTGCTCGCCCAGAATGTGGCGAATGAGCGTTGTGACTGAATGAGTATTTACCGTTAATTTTGATTGATTGACCATCATTTCAATTTGAAGATGAGGCCGAAGTATCGCATTTTTTATGTATTGTGAAGGGTAAACAAGGCTCAATTGTAGATAATTTCCCTCATCTCGTGTTTTTGTTTCCTCCTCAATTAATGTTAAACCACTGGCTTTTATTTTTTCAATGACATGATGCCGAAAATCACGAAGAAAAATTCGTTTTTGACTTTTACTAAGCATTTGAGCTGCTTCAGTCATATGAATGCGAAAATCGCAATCTTTTCCGACATGCGGTCAACAATTTTATGCGCCTTGGCGAGGGCGGTTCCGCCCTGAAAAACAAAACTAAAATGATCGTCTTGAATATCAGAGAGTAAATGAATAACTTGAGTAAGATAATAATCTTTTTCAATAACTCTTGCGGGTAATGAAGAAAACTCACTACAAACTTTAATAAGTTCACGCAGATCATCTTGCATTAACTTTTCCCTCAAACACCAATTCTGCTTTGCCAAAATGGATGTGGCGACGACACCTCGTTTTCAGTTTGACTATATTTCTGACAGGTACTTGAGTTGATTCGCCTCGATTATAGGCTTGTTCAGCACTGCCTGGCTCCCATTTTACTCTGAGGCGAGTTAATGTTTCCCGCAGCGCGGCATCGCTATCACCTTGAATCAGTGGTCTGCCGTCATAACGTGCCTCATAAGCCTTGGCATAGAGGCCGTATCCGACTCTGATTAATTTTTTTTCTGCAATCAATTTTCTTAATCCAAAACTGATTTGCCTATAATCACCAATAGGGGCAAAATCGGTACGCAAAACAATAACCGAATTGATTGTTTCTAACTTAGATCGCATTTTTGATAAAATAGTTTCTTCGCGCTTCACATTCATTGCTGTAATTGCCAAAATAGGATAATTAATAGTTTAGCACAACACCTTTATTTCGCCAACATGGGATCTATATATACATTACCTGCAGGAAAATCCTTTCCCAGTCCTGTGCTGGTGACGAACCAGAGGTATTTTTTTGATTAGCTCAAACATCCAGTTATTCCTCTTCCCCAAACCGATTATTGATCAACTCAATCAGCGCTTGCATGGCGGGAACTTCATCCTCGCCCGTTACCTGTAACTCAAGCTTAGTGCCTTTACTGGCCGCCAACATCATAACGCCCATAATGCTTTTAGCATTCACAATTTTAGTGCCGTGCTTAATATCGATATGACTGCCAAAACGGCTGGCGATATTCACTAATTTAGCAGAGGCCCGCGCATGTAAGCCCAGTTTATTAATAATTTCAATAGTTTCAATTTGCATAACATACTCTATTCAGAAGTTTGACAATCAAT
>JAIELR010000264.1 GCA_019752835.1 Gammaproteobacteria bacterium
GGCTCAAAGCCGAAAAGAGAGAGATTGAGTCTAGTTCTAGCTCTAGCTGGCGCAGTAAAGTGAGAGTGGGTGATGCTGGGGGGGTGAGGAGGAGTGTGTTGTAACTTTAATTAAAGCCGCTTTGTATGCGAGGAATCCCGAAGTGTCTCTCTGTCTCTCCTTTTTCCCCTCTCTCTCTCTCTCTTTCGCATTAAACTTTTAAAGTTCTCAAGTTACAAAAAAAATAATTAGTATGTGTTCTTTTTCTAAAATCTTTTCAGTTTCAAGTTGATCAATATTCCTTGGATTCATTAGAGAGACAAATTCAGCAAGGGATTATGGATTATCACGATGATCGGTCTGAACAAGTATTTTTATGTTTATACTATGCGCTACGGGTATGGTTCCGCAAAGAAGGGTCGGGGCAAAAAAAGAATGGAATAAATGAATATTCAATGAAAAAATTTATTGAATATTCAACTACTCGCAGTAGAGATCTTATTCTGCTCCAAGGTTATACTAGTGCAATTCTATCAGAGATCTCTTACTTTGCGGGAGATTGGTGCCTTGTTCCAGATGAGTTAGAGCCATTAATGCTTGCCTTAAAAAGTCCTGGCATGGTGTTGCTGACAGGGGAGAAAGGCAGCGGAAAATCAGCGCTTATCAAACTTGCCTTAGGGCAACGGCACCCCGCAGAGTATTTTGTATTTCCTGCGAGTCATTTAATCACCGATGATTCTTTAATACCTACTTTATCAAAAATATTAAAAATAGTAACAAGCCTTCAAATTGTTGTAATTGATAATACAGAGTTATTATTAAATTTTCCCTCTAAAATTCTTTCAGATTTAAGCAGGCTGATGAAAAAGATGCAACGCACGATGGTGTTTATAATGACACCAGCCGCGCTCACGCACCAAATTTTTCAAGCGCAGAAAACCATTATTACTGTTAAGCAACTTCCGCTAGCAAGTGTGATGGAGTGTTTTCATGAATTAAAGCCTTATCAAAATATGAGTCCTTTAATGCGGCTTGCCCAATCTCCTTTTTACTTATCAGCCATTTTGAAGCTCGTAGGTCGATTCGATCAGCTTGAATTTAAAAGAATCATCAATGCGGAGCATCTCAGCTTACAATTCCGGCTAATAAAGTTGGTGTTAGCTGGGAGCGACCCAAAAATGGTGAAATCAAGACAACTGGCAATGCAGGCATTAGCCTTGAAAAAACTTTCTGAAACACCGGCCAATGAAAATGAATTTGTTTCATCTACTCGCTCTTCAGCTCTAGATTTACTCGTTCGCGATGAACTTCTTTTTTTAAAAAAAGAGGGCTATCGGTTTAGCCATGATTTATATTTTGAATATGCTTTAATTCTTGCCTGGCAACTAAAATGGAAATATGCAGCTCAACAGGACAAAACGAAAAAATTTTGGAATAAATTTTCCAGTTTATTGACAAAACCGAAAATTTTTTCCGTATTTGAAAAATGGCTTTCCCTTTATGCTGAACAAATAACGCTGGATTTGATTGCCTCTTTTTCAATAACCAAGTCATTATCTTATTATAGCGATATGGTAAAAATGTCATTTTCTGCCAATAACAATATCCTTTTTAATTATTTCTTAGAACAAGGAGATATTTTACCAAATGGCATGTTGTCTGATATCCCAGGACACAGTACTGGCACCCCTATTTTATTTACAATTTGGCTAGATTATGCAGATGGTTTAAAAAAGTTGTTGGAAATGGGAGCGTCTCCCCATCATCCGCATGCTGGAGAGTTGGTACACCTGGATTCGGTTCCATATTACGAAAAAAAGCCAAACGTTACACAATCCACCTTAAATTCTAATTCTGAGGAAAATTCGAGTGAAAATGATTCGAGAGATAATTATTCTGGTGATGGCAGTAATCCATACAGATCTGAGGATACAGATTCAGAAAATGAGAATAATGAACACCGAGTTGAATATGAAGAAAATTTCATCAAATCTTTTTTTGAAAGGTGTTGTAAGGATTGGCAGGATAAAGAGATAGAAGATGATATAGATGATAAACTGTTATATCTGCATCAAGCCGCAATTTATAATCGTCCAGAATGTTTATTAGTTTTATTGGATACTTACAAAGCTCTTGATCAATCATCTATGATTTACCTCCGCAACGGCTATAAAGAAACTGCACTTCATTTAGCTTCATTGAATGGAGCTAACAAAGTTATTCCTGTTTTGCTGGACAGCGGAGCAGAGATTGACGGAAAAGATATATGGGGTGAAACAGCTCTTCATAATGCTGTCTATGAAAATCAACTGAAAACAGCCCAACTATTGTTGGAAAAAGATGCCGATGTCAATGCAATCAATGAGAATTACTTATCTCCATTTCATATTGCCTTGGCTAATTTAAATTTGCCCATAGTGAAACTTCTTGTTTTTTATGGTGCAAATTTGTCACTAAAAGCATTTCAAGAGCAGTTTTCTCCATCTTTTACCGATCTGCTTGAGTTGATGATAAAGTCATTATTTCATAAAAAAGAAAAAATTAAAGAATTTTTATTGGAATTCATACAATTTTTAAACAAAACTGAAATTAATGTTGAGAAAAATTTAAAAATAGTTGACGATTTAACCGATTTTACCTATTTTCATTTCTATCGAAAATCAAAGTTAATAGGCGAATTATTAGAAAAAATGACGATTAAACAATGCATGAAGTTGAAGGAGCGAGCTAAATGGTATGATGATTTATCCGGATTAAAATACATTGAAAAATTTAGTGTAGACTTAGAGTTAAAAAAAGATGATAAGCCTATTCAGCATCTCCCACAACAAAATATTTCACTTCCTCTTACGTCACATTTACCAAAAAGTTTTTCTCGCTCTCAAGTACATCTTTTAGGTATTTTTAAACAATCGTTTGCTTTAAAATCAAATAGAGAGATTATAAGCAATCATGAAGCAAAAAAAACAAGTGAAGAGAAAATGTCTCCTGATTTTTAAAACTCACCTATGAAGTAGCATGAGATATGATCTTGCACCACATTGGTGAGATACTCTATATCCGCCAGCAGCAAAGCCGACGGAGCAGGTGATTTTTAAGATTGAAAATCAGGCATGACTGATTTCAAGAGATGTGGCTTGAGCAACAGCATGGGCTATTTTTTCAATATCGGCATCCTGCAAATATGGATGCATAGGCAAGCTGACAACACGATCAGATAATTGCTCAGAAATAGGAAAAGACCCACGTTGTAAACCAAGATAGGCAAAAACCGGTTGCAGATGTAGCGGAATTGGATAATGCACTGCTGTAGGAATACCCTTGTTTTTCAGATATTCGCAGAATTCGGCACGGTTCTCAACAAGCAGTGTATATTGTCCATAGACACTTGTATTATTGGGTGCAATATAAGGTGTAATCACGTTGAAGGGCGCAAGTAACTGCTTATATTTTGCTGCAATTTTTTCACGTTGTTTAAGTTCTTGCTCAAAATTCTCCATTTTTGCCAGTAAAACGGCCGCTTGAAGGGTATCTAAACGACCATTCAAGCCCAAAAGTGCATGATGATAACGTTTATCTTGCCCATGAATACGAATTTGTCGCATGCGGGTAGCGAGTTTTTCATCATTGGTAAAACATGCACCACCATCACCATAGCAGCCCAAGGGTTTTGACGGGAAAAAACTGGTACATGCTATCGTACTTAAATTACATGAGCGCTTATCATGCTGGCTGGCCCCAAAACTTTGCGCGGCATCTTCAATAACCGGAATGTCGTATTTAGCTGCAATGGCATTGATGGCGGTAAAGTCAGCACATTGGCCATAAAGACTGACGGGCATAATCGCTTTGGTTTTAGGCGTAATAGCCGCTTCAAGCTTGGCAGGATCCATATTGTAAGTTTTAGGATCGACATCGACGAAGACAGGTTTTGCGCCAGCAACGGCAATCATTTCGGCGGTTGCAATGAAGGTGAAGGGCACGGTGATAACTTCATCACCTGGCTGAATATCAAGGGCCATCATTGCTATCAAGAGGGCATCGGTGCCATTGGCAACGCCAATACAGTATTTGGCACCGGTAAATACGACGAGCTTATCTTCCAGCTCTTTTACTTCGGGGCCCATAATATATTGACCATGATCTAGAACACGCTGGATATAGGCATTGATATTCGTTTTTGCTTGAGCATATTGGGTTTTGAGGTCGATAAATTCCACTGCCATCCTCCAGGTTAAATTTTGCTTACTACGCCATTTTTCAATAAATAGTTATCACCCGTTTGCTGGCAAATAGCCGAGCCATCACCTGTCAAAGGCAATTGCAAACGTTCTCCAAATTCATTCATCCAGCCAATCTGACGGCCGGGTACGCCAACAATTAAAGCATAATCGGGGACATCTTTATTAACAACGCTGCCTGCGCCAATAAAGGCATGACGACCAATGGTCACACCACAGACTATCGTACAATTGGCACCCAGCGTCGCACCTTTTTTGACAACAGTATCCCGGTATTCATCTTTACGGCTGACAGCAGATCGGGGATTGTAAACATTCGTAAATACCATGCTGGGGCCGCAAAAAACATCATCTTCAAGAAAAACATTATCATAGACTGATACATTATTCTGAATTTTAACGTTGTTGCCGATACGAACATTGTTGCCCACAAATACATTTTGTCCAAGTGAACAATCTTTTCCAATGACAGCTTTTCCACAAACATGCGCAAAATGCCAGACACGTGAGCACTCGCCTATAAGTGCACCTTCATCAACAATAGCCGTTGAATTGATATTCATACTTAAAACTCCAACGGTAAACTAATGGTTTTATCCTCACGCGCCGACATATAGGCGGCAATGACTAACTCAAGTGTTTTTAAGCCATCGCGCCCATCAGTCTGTGGCATGGTATGACCTTGAAGTGTACTGATTACGTTTTGATAATAACGGATATGGCCGTCACCAATGGACTTGGTCGTATTTTCTGATGCGGTTTTAATCTGGTTATCCATTTCGTGCGGTTCGGAAAACTGCCATGTTTCAATTTCATTAATGGCCACACCGCCTATTTTAACGGTGCCTTTTTCCCCGAGTACCGTCAGCGATGCTTCTAGATTTTTGGGGTAAGTCAAAATACTGACATTCATCGAGCCTAATGTTCCAGAACGCCAGCGAAGATTCAACACTGCACTGTCTTCAGATTCAATCTGGCGCGCTTGTGTTGCCGTCATGGCATGCACGTTTGCTACCGGGCCAAAGAGCCAGTGCAAAAGATCAATATAGTGGCTGGCTTGATTCATCAATACTCCGCCATCAAATTCCCACGAGCCGCGCCATTTGGATTGGTTATAATAATCCTGAGGGCGAGTCCAAAATACGTTGATATTGATTTGATAAATGCGGCCAAAACGATTTAAATCGATCGCTTGTTTTAAGATATCTAATGTAGGGTTAGCACGATTTTGTTTTACAACAAATAAATGTACATGGTGATCATCGCATGCTTTAATCATATCTAAGCCATCACGCCAGCGGATAGCCATCGGTTTTTCACAAATAATGTGTTTTTTATGGTTGGCAATAGCGATGGTTTGTTTTGCATGCAGACCGCTGGGTGTGCAAACGGTGACAATATCGGCATTGGATTTTGAGAGCAGCTCTGACAAATCGCGATATCCCGTTGTTTTGTGTTCTGCAACGGCTTGTTCAAGTGCTGCTGAGTTGGGTTCTGCAATACCTGTCAATAATAAATCATTCGGAAAAGCCTCAATGGCTTGAATATGTTTTTTGGCAATGTGCCCGTAACCGACAACGGCAATCTTGATTGGACGGTCAGTAATTTTTTTATTGATCATTGGGCTACCTTACGCTTCGCGGGTCCAGATATTGATTCGTTACTGAATCGAGCGCGAATTATAGCACAACTCCACACTATTTTGAAAGCAAAGTTTACGCAATCTGAACCAGAATTAGGGTTGTTATCGAGGGCTGTAAAGGCAAAAATTAAAAAATTCACTTGCAGAGCGGATTTGGCATGACAATACAAACCTGAAGAGCCCATCTAGATAGTCTTGCCTTTACCCGCTCAATCCCAGTACAATACGGCCATGCTAACAATAAGTTTTAAAAGGTCGGTTTAATGACAAAATATGTATTTATTACTGGAGGAGTTGTTTCTTCCCTCGGAAAAGGGATAGCGTCTGCTTCCCTGGGTGCTATTTTGGAAGCACGGGGATTATCCATTTGTCTGATGAAGCTTGACCCTTACCTGAATGTCGATCCGGGTACCATGAGTCCTTTTCAGCATGGTGAAGTGTTTGTAACCGAAGACGGGGCTGAAACTGACCTCGATCTTGGGCATTATGAGCGTTTTGTACGCACTACCATGACTCGCCGCAATAATTTTACGACAGGGCAAATCTATGCCCGTGTTATTGAAAAAGAACGCCGAGGAGATTATTTGGGCGGCACCGTTCAAGTGATTCCTCATGTCACCGATGAAATAAAAAATAAAATCAAAGAAGCGGCTGCTGACAAAGATATCGCGCTGGTTGAAATTGGCGGCACAGTGGGTGATATTGAATCATTACCATTTTTAGAGGCTATACGTCAGCTACGTATTGAGTTTGGTAGTCGAAATACCTTTTTTATCCATTTA
>JAIELR010000238.1 GCA_019752835.1 Gammaproteobacteria bacterium
TCAATACTATCTATACGCATGAAAGGCTCATAATGCTCGATGATGGTTTGTGTCTGGTTTTCTAAAATACCTGATAACACAATATATCCGTTGGGTTTCACATAAGAGGCTAGGCGCGGTGCGAGCTCGATCAAAGGGAGGGCGAGGATGTTTGCTACTAAAAGATCAACCTGTTGATGAAAAACATGTTCAGTAGATACAATTTGTAACTGTGTTGCTGATATATGATTTCGTCCTGCATTTTCTTGCGTAGCCAACAAGGCTTGCTCGTTGTTATCAATAGCCCAAACAGCACTTGCCCCCAACATCGCTGCGGCAATCGCTAAAATACCCGAGCCACAACCATAGTCAATAACTGTTTGATTGACGGGTGGATGAGCGTCTAACCATCTTAGACAAAGCGCTGTCGTTGGATGAGTGCCGGTGCCAAATGCTAGGCCAGGATCAAGTGAAATATTGATCGCGAGGGGGTCTGGCGGCGTTAACCAACTTGGACAGATCCAAAGACGTTCGCCAAATTGCATCGCTTGAAAATGTTCTAAACAGGTGCGCTCCCAGGCTTGCTCAGCGACTTGCTCTAGCTGGCAGTCCGGTAAATAATTAGGGTAGTGTTGTGATAAGAGTAACAGAATAGATTCTGAGTCAGTCGATTCATCAAAAAGGGCTGTGAGATAACTGATTTCCCAAATAACATCGCTATTTGCAGGAGGCTCGAAAATAGGCGTATCCGTGGCATCGGTTAAGGTCACCGAAACGGAGCCATGCTCGAATAAAAAATCCGTTAACTCATCAACGATACCTGCTTCTACTTTAAGCGTTATTTGCCAAAAATTCATTTCTAGGACTCCTTCAAGCCCATTTTTTTCTCGAGATAATGAATATTGGTGCCCCCTTTAATGAAGTTCCCATCATTCATAATGCTTTGATGTAACGAAATATTCGTTTTAATACCATCAACGATCATTTCATCCAGAGCATTGCGCATACGAGCCAAGGCAACCGCGCGTGTCTCACCGTAGGCGATGAGCTTACCTATCATGGAGTCATAGAAAGGAGGCACATCATAACCATCGTATACATGAGATTCAATACGAATACCATTTCCACCCGGCGCGTGATAATAAACAATTTTTCCGGGGGAGGGGGTAAATTTGACAGCATCTTCGGCATTAATGCGGCACTCAACAGCATGCCCGGTAAGCTTAATATCGGACTGTTTATAGCCCAATCCAAAACCACTGGCAATACGAATTTGTTCTTTTACAATATCAACACCAGTAATCATTTCTGTGACAGGATGCTCAACCTGAATACGCGTATTCATTTCAATAAAGTAAAATGCGCCATCTTGATATAAAAATTCGAAGGTACCGGCGCCGCGATATTTAAATTCTTTACAGGCTTGCACACAGCGCTTTCCTATTGATTGTCTTTCTTTATCACTAATGCCGGGCGCCGGTGCTTCTTCAATGACTTTTTGATGACGACGTTGCATAGAGCAATCACGTTCACCTAAATGGATTGCATGTCCCATTCCATCACCTAAGATTTGAATTTCGATATGGCGAGGGTTTTCAAGGAATTTTTCCATATAAACTTTATTGTTTCCAAAGGCGGTTAACGCTTCGTTGCGGGCAAGATTAATAGCACCGAGCAAGCTGCCTTCACTATAAACAACGCGCATGCCGCGGCCACCACCGCCTGCTGCGGCTTTGATAATGATGGGATAACCAATTTTGCGAGCTAATTTGAGGTTTTCAGTATCATCTTCACCAAGTGGACCATCTGAGCCTGGGACACAGGGGACGCCAGCCGCTTTCATTGCACGAATGGCTGATACCTTATCACCCATAAGTCGGATACTTTCAGGTGACGGACCAATAAAAACAAAGCCACTGTTTTCAACACGCTCGGCAAAATCGGCATTTTCAGCTAGGAAGCCATAGCCAGGGTGGATAGCGACTGCACCTGTAATTTCAGCAGCACTGATAATGGCTGGAATATTAAGATAACTATCTTTGGATGCTGCGGGACCGATACAAACCGACTCATCGGCGAGTTTTACATGCATTAAGTTACGGTCGGGTGTTGAGTGAAGAGCGACTGTTTTAATACCTAATTCGCGACAGGCGCGTGTGATCCGGAGCGCGATTTCACCGCGATTAGCGATAACGATTTTTTCAACGAGCTTGGGCTGGGCCATGAATGCGTCCTTATTCGATGATAAATAATGTTTGACCGTATTCAACAGGTTGGCCGTTTTCGACCAAACGACCCGTGATCGTGCCAGCAACATCGGCTTCAATCTGATTGAACATTTTCATCGCTTCAACAATGCAAACTATTTCGCCCGCTTCGACACGCTGACCTACACGGACAAAAGGTTCCGCATCGGGTGAGCTGGAAAGATAAACGGTGCCCACCATGGGGGCTTTCATGGCATGCCCTTTAATGGTTTCATCCGGCTTAATTTCTTTCGGCGCGTGCTGTTCTGGTGCGGCAGTAGGCGCATGATAAACAATAGGTGCTGCAACAGAAGGAGAGGTAATGTTTGTTGTTACAACGCCTTGGACGCGAGTAATACGAACACTTTGTTCCCCCTCAGTGACTTCAATTTCTGCGACATCCGTGCCGTCGAGCATTTTTATTAATGAACGAACTTTAGTTAAATCCATGAATAAGGATCTCCTCTCAATTAGTGGGTATGTTCACTGAGGTATTGATTTGCATAGGTTAATGCAAACTCATAACCGCGGGTACCCAATCCTGATAAAGTGCCAATAGCAATATCGGAAAAAAAGGATTGATGCCGAAAGGGTTCACGAGCATAAATATTCGTTATATGAACCTCAATGAAGGGAATATGAATTGCTGCAACTGCATCTCTCAGCGCAATGCTGGTATGGGTATAAGCAGCTGGATTTATAATCATAAAATCAATCTCATCCATAGGTGCTCGTTGAACGAGATCAATCAGTTGAGCTTCAGAATTACTTTGGACACAGCGCAGCACATGGCCAAGCTCTTGGGCCTGATGTATAAGTTTTTGGTTCAGGTTATCTAAGGTCGAGTGGCCATAGAGGTGCGGTTCACGGGCCCCCAGCAGATTTAAATTGGGACCGTGTAAAATAAGCAAGTTCGCCATATCATAAAATCCAGAGTAATTTTGAATTAAAGAGGAATTGTGCCCTATGACCAGGGATTTGTCCAGTAATTGCTTTACTGGTACTGAATTGTTATACTGACGCCGGTTGAAATTGGTATAAAATTGTACTTCTTTACTGCTTCTTGGGCTTGGGTTTCGTATTATAATGAGTACTACAATGATGATGGGTAGAAAAATAAAATTAGCTTGTGATGCCGTTTGGAATGTATAGATTTGCTGTTCTCTTATCTGGTTTAAGTGCCTGTTTTGGCTTAATTAGAGAGGTCGTTGTCGTTTATTTACTTGGGTTTTCCAATCTAAATGATCAACTGCAAATTTATTTATCTATTTTTTTCATAAGTTCATTGTCCACTGATGCTGTTCGACTTGCTACCCTCAATTTGATTGATTCTTTAAGTTTTATCAAAATACTTGCTATTAGTCTTACGTTGATTATTTCTTTAGTAGGGGGGATAACGGCCGTCTTGGCTATCAATATAGATCATATTAATTATCTCTTTTTAACCGAAGCGGCGGCAGGTAGTGCGCTTAACCTTATTATCGTTATTATATTGACGTATAAACAACGGTTAGGTAATTTTATTCTTCCTCAAATAACTAGTGTACTTCCCAATCTATTATTGATCCCTTACATATTTCTTACTTATTATTTTTATAATAAAAATTTGGTCTCATCATTTATTTTTGCTTGTTTTTTGGTACCAATTGTTCAAATAGTTGTTTTATTTTTCGCCAAAACGTCCCCAAAACAGCTTGTTAATAGAATATCCAATTGGGATGCTGTAAAAATTTTTTATCGACATGCGCTTTCCACGGCTCCAGCGCAATTATTTCAATTACTGATACGCCCAATATTATATCACTATGGCGCTGGTTATTTATCAGTAGCTTCTTTTTTAAATCGAGTTTATCTGACCTCACGCGTTATACTCATTGACTCCTATATTGCTGTACGCATGGCCGATAAAAGCAAAAAAAATCCGTTGATAGAGAAATTCTTTTTTAGTTATAAACTAAATCTATTTTTCATTTTTATTCCTTTGCCCGTTATTTTATGGTTTTTGAATCAAACAAATAAAATAAATTTCGGTATTGCCTTATGTGGCATATTCCTGATTGGTTTTTATTTTGATGCTTTATGGCGTGTTATTTATTTTGAAACCAATAAACTCTATCATGACAAAAAATTAATTTATCTTTATTTTTCTTGTGAGTTATTTTTTGTCTTTTTAGGATATTTTATTTTTCAGTATTTATTCAATAATCCTATTTGGTATTACGTATTGTGGTTTATGGCAAGACCTTTTTGTGAAATACTGCTCATTGGTAGACGAGCGACAAATGCGGATATAGTTGTTTTTTCAGGAGAACAAATTAAATGATTATATCAAAGGCTTATAGAGTCATATATAATAATTTTATCGCTGTTATATTAAAAAAAACAACAACAGCGACTTTTTGGTATATTCCCGATACACCCAATTTAATCAACAAAGAGCGCCTTAGTGATTATTTAACCATGAAGCCCTCCCCAATTTATCCCATTAATTACCAAGGAAAATTAAAATACAATCTAAAGCATCCAGAAAGCGGAATAATAGCACTTCAATATGATCAGCCGATAGGGCAGCAAATCAATCCTGAAGCGGCCTTTCAATATGCACTTGGCTTGCATGATCGTTATGTTCATCAAAAATCTGATGCTGATTTAAAAGATTTTCTTCATTATGCGGATTATTTTCTTGCCCAACAATCGTCTGATGGAGATTGGTATTATCAATTTGATTGGTATATTTCCAAAGCACCGTGGACGTCGGCACTTGCCCAATCACGAGGGGCATCGGTAATGTTACGGGCTTGGTTTTTAACAAAAAATGAAGCGTATTTGAGGTCAGCAAAATTGGCGCTCTCCAAATTTATGTTAGATATCAGCAAGGGTGGTTATTTGCATCGCTTTGATGAGGCAAATTGTGATTATTTTGAAGAGTACCCAAAGGCACCATCGGGGGTCATTAATGGGTTTATGGCTTCTATATTTGCGTTATGGGAGCTTACTATTTGGACTCA
Organism: Gammaproteobacteria bacterium; assembly: GCA_019752835.1. The sequence goes on from JAIELR010000238.1 coordinate 5,234, forward strand.
AGATAGTGATATTCAACAAATGTTTGACATGTCGATTCTATCATTGGAAAAAATGTTGCCATACTACACACTTAATTGGTGGACTCTTTATGATCGTCGAAAAAAATATTGCTTGCTTAATATTAATAGTCCCTATTATCATAAGCTTCAATTAAATTATATGGTCTGTTTGGCTCTTATTTCCAATTCGGAAGTACTTAAAATGTATGCGCATAAATGGCATAAGGACCTAACCCCTTTTAATAAATTTAAATCAGTCATGAATAAATTTTTGTTTAAAGTGTTGGAGTATTAATGAAGAAGGGCGTTGTTATCGGCTTGATTGGGCTCGATTTATTATTGAGCTTCTTTTTGCCTCCTGCACCACTGACGATCAGTTTAAGTGTTTATTTAATAGGCATTTTGCCTTTTGTGATTGCTTTTTATTCATTTGATTATAATATTTACAAAAACAACCCTCCAAGCAAGTTATTTTTAACCGTATTTATTGTATATCTTTTTTCTATTATTTTTTCAGCAATTATTTCCTGCTTTTCTGGAATTTCGTGGGCGGCAATTATTCGTGCAACTGCATCATATTTAGCCTTTTCTCCTTTAGTATTAATAGCTTATTCACCTTATCGTGCTGAGTTAATAAAGGGTGCTTTTTTTCTTTTGATTGCATCAGGACTTATACAAGTAAGTTATCACCTGTACTTGTTTTTTAGTACGATCAATTTTACATCACCTTTGCCAACAAATGAGCTGGTTGGTCGAATAACTATTTTGGATCCAAGAGTTACGCTCCCGCTTATTTTAAGCGCCACTATTCTACCCTTGTATTATATTGTGGGCAGACAAGAAAAAACGTATATGCACTTTGTTGGCTTCATCATTAGTTTTATAGGTCTTTTAGGTACCGTTGTTACGTTGACAAGAGCAATGCTGCTTGCAGAATTTTTGGGCGTAATTATTTATTATGTGGGTTGGGTTCGATGTGTTTGCGTCCAAGAAAACGCCATGCGCAATGAAATTCTTCCTGAAGTGGCGCGATGCATGGGATACCTTGCTTTTGTACTGTTTGTTTTCACCCAGGTGCCTGTTGTATCCACAGCGTTTGACGCACTTGTGTTGCGGTCAACCATTCAACCTGTTAGCACTCAAGTCAGTGTTCCTACTGCTCAAACACATACACACACTACTAATAGTACTCAATTAAATATTGTGGCAACCTTGGATTCGTATAGTGATGGGCGATTGAAAGATGAGTGGATACCTGTGCTCACCGTTTGGGATAAGAGCACTTGGTTCAATCATATTTTTGGAATGGGCGAAGGCACTGCATTTATGACAGCATCGC
>JAIELR010000168.1 GCA_019752835.1 Gammaproteobacteria bacterium
TCATGCTCGGATCGCCTGCGATTCGTAACCTCATCCGTGAAGCGAAAATCCCCCAAATCACCTCGATGATCCAGATGGGCACTAAAATGGGCATGGTGTTGATGCGCGATTCGCTAAACCGACTGTATGAGAATGGCGAAATATCTGCAGAAACTTTGCGCGAACTCCTGATGACCAGCTCGCAGTCGGATGAAGAATCGGCTTCGATGTCGGCCACTGCCAGCAAGCGCATGACTTCATCCAACACTAACTCGTTCTAAGAGGCGCGCATGGTCATTGAACATGTGAACACGCTGCTTGAGGATATGGTGACACGCCGCGCCTCGGATCTGTATCTAACCTACGATAGCCCGGCGGCGCTTCGCATCAACGATAACATTGTGGCCGTCAATCGCTTTGCCCTCAAGGATGAGGACATTCAGCGTTATATCAGCCAATTGCTGACCCCCGAACAGCAGGACGAATTTCACTCGACCTTCGAGTTGAACATGGCGCTTAATTTCAACGATGCGGCGCGGTTTCGTGTCAACGTGTTTCGCCAACAGGCGCATCATGGCATTGTGATTCGCCGCATTGAAAATAATATCCCCTCGCTAGAGTCACTCAAACTACCACCCGTCTACGGCGAACTGGCCATGCTGAAACGCGGCCTTATCCTTGTATCGGGTCAAACTGGATCGGGTAAATCCACATCGCTTGCGGCGATGGTCGGCTTTCGCAATACTCATGGTCAAGGCCACATCATCACGGTGGAAGACCCGATCGAATTTGTTCACCAACACCACAAATGCATTGTGACCCAGCGCGATGTAGGGCTCGATACCTATTCGTATGCCTTAGCCCTCAAAAACGCTTTGCGCCAACGCCCAGACCTTGTCGTCATCGGCGAAGTTCGCGACCGCGAAGTGATGGAGCAGGCCATCTACTTTGCCGAAACAGGGCATCTATGCATTGCAACCATCCACGCCAATAACGCTAGCCAGACGATTGAGCGCGTCATCAACTTTTTCCCCGAAGACCGCCATCCGCAAATTCTGCTGAACCTTTCACTTAATCTGCGCGCGACTCTGTCCCAACGCCTCATGCGCACGCAAGACGGTGGGCGTACCCTTGCCCTTGAAATTATGTTGAACCGGGGCTTGATTCGCCAACATATCGAGCTCGGAAAAATCCGCCAACTGCGCGAGATGATTGAAAAAGGCGCGAGCGATGGAATGCAGACGTTCGACCAACATCTCTTCAGTCTTTACCAGTCGCGCGTGATTAGTGAAGAAGTTGCCCTCGCCGAGTCCGATAGTCTGGCTAACTTGCGCATGCAGATTCAAAACGACAAGGCACTCGATCGTGATTTCAACATCTCGTTACGCACGTCGCAGCCGATGCCTGTGGAGCAGGCAAAAGCAGAGAAGTCGGATTTCTAGAGTTAACCCGCCATCTTCATCACACCCGTTTCCGCGCCAATGGCCTTAAGGAATGCGCGCTCAAGCGTGTCCTGTCCGAAAGTCGGCTTAAACGACGCCGCCGTACCCAGATAGACCAATTTGCTATCGTGGATGATGCCAATGCGGTCACAGATTTCTTCGATATCGGACAAAATATGGGAACTGAAAAAGAGGGTTTTTCCTTCACGTTTCGCCCGCAGCATCACCTCTTTCAGACAGATGCGCGCCCGTGGGTCGAGACCGCTCATGGGCTCATCGAGAATCATGAATGGCTGGTCGACCATGAATGCGCCAATCAAGCCCAGTTTTTGCCCCATGCCTTTGGAATAAGAGCCCACCTTACGGTCAAGCACATCGGGGTTTAAATCAAGCTCACGCGCTAGTGTACGGGCTTTATCACGATCGAGTTTTTTTCCATAGTAGGAGAGCGCAAGGGCAAGATGCTCAAAACCCTTCAGGTAGCGTGAAGGCGAAAACTTCTCGGGCAAGTACGAAAGTTGCTCGCGCGCTTTTACGGTGGTGGATGGCTCACCGAATATTTTAGCAAATCCCGCATTGGCATTTGCCAAATCAAGCAGCAGCTTAATAAGGGTTGTTTTGCCCGCACCATTCAGCCCGACCAGGCCGAAAATCTCGCCGGGCTCGAGCGCAAACGATACATCCTCGAGCACTTGCTGTTTACCGTAGGATTTAAATACATTGCTTACTTCTAGGGGAATGGAAGAGGTCGTAATCATAGGGGCTCCATCAATGAGGGGGACAGGTGGCAGCAAACGCCGTATTGCATTAGATTGGTGGCTGGGCGCGCGGTGCGCTTACATTCGCTGGGGGCACCGCAACAGCCGCGGCAGCCCGTTGGTTGATTGAAGGCGGCACGTTATTGAACTGACTGTTAACGTTAGGGTTAGCATTGGCCAGTACGCCTGGCACCACGGGATTGATTTCTCTCAGCGCTGCTTGGTTCGGACTAACGAAAAAATTTGCGGCACCTCCCGTGTTTGGCAAAGCTTGAGGCGACGCTGCGCCATTGATCGGTGCCCCCTCCCCCTGAGGAAGCAATTCGTTGGCGGCGTTAGCATTAAGGTTCGGTACCGCTACAGGCAGCTCCGCGAGTGTAGGCGCATCAACATACCCTTCAAACACATGAAAATAGCCAACCGCAAAGGACTGGTTCTGCCGCAACGTGAAGGTGATTGCACCCGCCGCTTCATCCAAGCTCGCGCGCTGCAGTCCGGCCAGCCGGTTCTTGACCAGATCGGTGGATGCGAAAAGATTATCGGTTTTGCGCCGCTGCATCGCTTTAGCAAAACTTGGTGTCCATAGAAACGTCGCACTATCCGCCGAAACACTCAAAACCGTTATATCCGTGTCATTCTTGGTCGAGGTAATTTTATAACCACTGAGCCATAGCGACCATGCGCCGGGTCCATCATAGGCAATACTGGCAAGATAGAATACCGGATACACGAGCGGGTCTTCGATTTTCTCTTCTACGGGCGCTGCGACAACAACCTCTTGAACCACTTGCGTCGGCGCGCCAGCCGCGCCACCAGAATCTTCAAATGTCCGAATAGCACCTTTCATTTTGATGACTTGTTCGGGCAGGAACATGATGCTTAAATTGGAGTCGCCATACGAATAGGTTTTAGCCGGCTCAACCGCACTTGGCAACGCACTGACACTTGCAACGGGCGCTGTGTTTGAAGCAGGAAGGCTTGGTAAGCCAGGAGGTGCGGCGGCGGCCGCAATAGGGGGTGTAGTGTTTACGGGGGCAAGCGGCAGTGCCAAAGCATTGGGTGTCTGCGTAGGGGGTGGCGATGCCGGCAATGTCAGAGGCGGCAATTGCCCCCCCGTAATGGGTAATGCACTGGCCGCAGCAGGAGCCTCATCCGTGGGCGTCAGGGCGATTGTCTGGGCAGATGCTGGCATCGCCATAGCCACTGCTAACGCCATGAACGTCACTACATTTTGAATATAACAACGCTTCATGTTTACATCATCCTATGGCGCAGGCTTAGTTGCTGACGCATCCGCCGCAGTCGGTTTCACTGCTTTTGGGACGAGCCGTATCCACGTTAAGTCAATCGTACCTTCAATCAAAAGCGGATAGGTGCCTATTTTTAGCTTGTTGATACTCTCATCCGTAAGGTCCGCGGTCGCGGCTACGCGCTTTAATTCAAATTTGTTAATGCGCACCAGACCAGGCGCATTGGTCTCAAGGTCATGAATGAAAGCGAACAAATGGGCATCGGAAATCGCCTTAACCGTCAACTCAAGATGCTGGCGCACGAGAACATCATAAACAAAGTTCTTCAGTTCCGCTTTGTTCGTCGGCTCTTCCTTGGCTAGCTTAATCTCAGCAGAAATACGGTAGCGATCTTTGGTCTTAATCAAGAAATTCTGAAATACATCAAAGCTCTCCGAAAAATCCTGCGTGTTGCGGGTGCCTTGCAACTGCACAAAATTTTTCTCCGCCTCCCCCGATTTATCCATTTGACCACGAAAGTTGGTTAACAGCGCGTCGTCTTGCGCGAATTTAGCCTCAGCCGCTGCCTTACGTTTGATGGTGCCCTCTTCATAGTAAGAGGCCGCCGCATAAACACTGCCAGTAATCGCCAGCAATACGCCTGCCTTAATCGCATGTTTAATAATTTGCTTGGTTAACTGTTGATATTTATTCATGGCGCCCCCACTGGCGATACCCCAGGAAGCGTTTGCGTCACTGGGCTAGTGGGTGAACCCGCTGGCACAGTGGGCGCGACCGCAACAGGCGCGCGCGCGGCGGTGCCCACTGCCGGAGCAGCTTGTTTTTTTAACCCGCGCAAGCGAAAAACGGCAACAGCGTTTTGCACAGCGGCACTCTTCGTAGCAGCTTGATCCAGCGAGACTCTTTCATTTTGGCTTTCTTCTTTGCGCCAAGGATAGGCATCCGCCGTTACAACGTAGCGCGGTAACTTTTCTCGCATCACATCAAGAAAGCGGTTCGCCGCGTTATCCAGGCTTTCAGCCGTATTGCCGGAAGTACTGAAATCAATGTCAAGCCTCACTTCAAGTGGTAGTTTTTCACTGCTAGCGGGCGCGGATGAAGGCGACGGTGAAGGCGATGGTGACGGTGATGAGCCATTCTTCTGCTCCGTGCCCGCAATATCCCAACTCATCGCGACAACACGGTTTTGCGTGTTAAGCAGGGGCACAATCGGGGCAAGAGAATCCTCGATTCTAGGATCCGCTGCGATGTATGCGCCATACGTGGCCACCACTGCTGACTTGTAGGCTATATCCTTATTTAGCCCATCGACCGCACGTTTCATTTTTTCAAGGTCGGGCTTCATCGTGATATTTTTCTTTTCAGCAAGCGTGATGCCAGATGCATTTTCAATCGCCGCTATGATACTTAAGCCCGCAATCGCCATAAGCCCAAGTGCAATCAACACCCCCCCCACGCGAATGCCCAAGCGCGCTTTATAGAGCATGGAAAGCTTCTCGATGTAGGCATTGGTAAATCGCAGTGCATGCTTTTTGCTGATGCCAAATGCCGCACCCAAAACAACGTCACCAAAGCGATCGGCGGATAGCGCTGCTTGCTCCAACCCCAGTGTTTCAGCAACATTGAGCGGACTTAACTTCCACGCCCGTCCAAAATTGAAGCGCTGCAAGTCGAGTGACTCAATGACATCTTGCGATACTACTACGGTGGCCTCCAGTTCGCTGCCCTCACGAAACTCTAACCGCTTGATATATTCAATCGTGTTGATAATTTCTTGCTCAATATTACCGGCGATGACCGCTGGAATGGCATCGTCGATCGCTTGCGATACGCGGGTAAAGATGAGCTTGCCATCCTGGAGCACCACCTGACGAAACCCGGAAACCTTGTTGTGAGAGATAAGCAACTGCCATGGCAGCGGCTTGTCATTCGAGCGTTTTTTGCTCAGCATGGTCACGTAATTGACTGCCTCGATGGGCACGAGATAAACACCCTTCATCTCATTAGGCAGCGCTAAGATCAAGTCCAGCCACTCTGAAATCAATGGCGTTTTAGCAAGCGCCACCAATAGGTATTTCCATTCTTTACGCCCTGCTGGATCACGACCAATACGCAAGGACCCCTTGAGGTCTTCTGGCTGAAAATCGCGTTGAAGACGGCGCTTCACCAACCCCCCTACGGATAACGGACTGACAGGTGGGAAGGTTTGCGGCACATATTGCTGATCGATCACATCCACCAACAGCTTAATCGGTACCGACGGATTTGCTTGCATGATCTCGACCATCGCTTCGCTGTGCGTCGGCTGCGCTGAGGGCGCAAAAAGCCGGCGCACCACTTTGGCCCCATGCATAAAAATGAGGATGGCCCCCTCATCACCAATCAAGAGTATAAAGCGCTTCTTACCGCCGCCCGTATAAGATTTTTTTCCACTCGATGCAGAACTACGTGGCGGCGTAAGCGAACCGCTTTCGGATTTTGATTTTTTGCTAAGGGAACGTGCCATGTTCGCTCTAGAACTTCATTTGCGCGAAGGATTGATAGAGCGGACCGAACACTGCCGCAATCACCCAAAAAATCAAGGCTCCCATCACCAACGTCAGAATCGGCTGAATCATGCCCACCAGCGCGTCGACCGAGTCGTTTACCTCGCGGTCATAGAAAAATTTAATATTGCCCATCGCGTCGCCCATGTTACCGGAGTCTTCACCCACCTTGAACATTCGAATGACCATTGTGGGAAATTGGTTTGAGATACGCAACGAAGAAGTGAGATTGTTCCCCTCCACAATACTGCGATGGACAACATCCACGGATTCTTTGATCACGCGATTTTTAACGACGTTACGCGCGGTCAACAGAGCCTCAGGAATATCAATGCCACTTTTGAACATCACCGAGAAGAAGTGCGTAAACCGCGCCAAATCAATTTTTCGTAGTGTATTGCCGATGACAGGAAGCTTCAAAAAGATGGCATCCATGCGATACGCGAACGGCTCCATCGTCCGATATAAGCTGAGCATCACAATAAAAATGCCGATCGGAATGCCGAAGATAAGATACCAATGGCTTTGGAATGCTTCGGAAACATAAATCAGTGCGCGTGTATGCAGTGGAATGTCAAAGCCCTGCTCGGT
>JAIELR010000212.1 GCA_019752835.1 Gammaproteobacteria bacterium
CAACTTTTCGTTTATTTGATGAAACGGGCATATGACGCCAGGAGGCTATCCGCTGACTTTATTCCAATTGGCGCCTTAACCGATGGGATAACTTTGTTGACCTCCCCCAAAGGGCAGTGTTTTTTGATGGGCTTAGGTCAGCTAGCCTTAGAGGGCTTGGAAAACAGTCAAGTCTTGTTTGAGGCGAGCGAGCTGAAAACGGTGTTACGTAAAGCCATGCCAGCGGCTTATGAGGCCAATGAGCAGGCTTGTTTTGGCGATGTGTTTTACAGTGGTTTGGTCAGGGGCTTTACCTGGCATGAGCATCACGATGATTTTGAGGGTCAGGGGGAATTTTTGCATTTAACCTTACAAGAGTACCTCGCGGCCTGGGTGTTTGCCGAGCAATGGAAAAATCCTACTCAGGCAGACAATAACAGGCTTTTCGTTCAGCGCTATAAATATGATGTTCATTTTGCCCGTTTTTGGCCGTTTGTGATGGGGTTATTGGCAGAAGCGTCAGACAGACAATACTTGGATAAATTAGTGGCGTGCATGGATATGCCGCCTTTACCGTTAAACGGTACCTGCCATCCTGTTTTACGTATTCGCTGCTTGGAAGAGTTGCTACCGGGTAAGGTGCCTTTGGCTTGGCAGGGGTTTGTCAGACAGCTCTCTTATGAGGCTACCAACAGGGGTAATATCTATTATTATACTAAGGCATTAATTGTCGAGGAATTACGACAAAGCCCGGCTTGGGGTAAACAACTTGCCCCTTTGTTTGCGCAATCGTTAATGAGCGAGTCCGTAAAGACAAGAAAAGAGGTGCTAGATTGTATAGCCAAGCTGGGCTATGTGGTGGCCAGCGAATTGCTTATTACCGGGATAGTAGAGGGATTGTCAGCAAAGACCGAGCTGGCTGTTCGACGTGCAGCAATTAGGGCGCTGGGAGCCTTGGGAGCTGTCGCGGTCACGCCCTCTATTTTAACAGCCTTGACCAATTTGTTACAAGATAATGATGCGCGTGTCTGCGCTTCTGCCTGTGATGCTGTTGGGGCGCTCGGAGCGGAAGCGTCGCCTCATTTTTTAGCGACCTTGGTGGATTTGTTACAGAATAAGAATGCGCGTGTTCGCGCCTCTGCCTGCAAAGCGTTAGGGAGGCTCGGGGCCGCCGCAGCCACGCCCTCCATTTTAACAGTCTTGGCAGGGTTGTTGCGGGATAACGAGTCGAGTGTTCGTGCCTCCGTTGGTTATGCTGTGAAGGGATTGGGTTCAGCCGCAGCCACGCCTGATTTTTTAGCGGCCCTAGCGGATTTGTTGCACGATAATGATGCGCGTGTTCGCGCTTCTGCTTGTGATGTTGTTGGGGCGCTTGGGACTGTCGCAGCCACGCTCTCTATTTTAGCAGCCTTGGCAAGGTTGTTGCAGGATAAGAGAGCGTATGTTTGTGCCTCCGCGTGTGATGCGGTCGGGACGCTTGGGGTCGCCGCAGTTACGCCCTCTTTTTTAGCCGTCTTGACAGCATTGTTGCAGGATGAGGCATCCAGTGTTCGTACCTCCGCTGGTTATGCCGTGGGGATGCTTGGGGTGGTCGCAGTGACGAGCTTTATTTTAGGAGAAGCCATAGGCCCTATTTTGGCAGGCTTGATTGCGTGTCTGCCGAGTAATAAGGCGAGGGCTCATGCATCCGCCTGCGGAGCCTTACGCCAGATTATAGGCTTTGTTAATTCGGCGGCTGAGGAGGCATGGCTCACCGAATTATTGCATACAGTAAGAAAAACACTCAATACTACAAAAAACGAAAGCCTCTTGATGCTTTTAATGACCATCGCCCAATCCCTGCCTATCGGAGTACTACTCTTGCCACATCTTGCTGATATTTTAAAGGTGATTATACCCCCAGATTATAACTACAATCATAACAACGAGGTTAACGCCTTATTGCTCACCTGGCTTCAGCCAGCCGATATGCGAAAAACCATTCTGTCTTTTTTGGCCACTTACCTGAATCTGGACAAGCAACCCCACAAAAAAGCCATTATGACAATAAATAGCTCATACCCACTGTTGTCTTTTCTCGCTCAGGTTGATAAACCCTTGAGCACCGCAATTCAACTCCATTTATTACGAGGTATCGACGCAGATTTCAATCATTATCAACATCGATTTGATGATTTCTCTTTTGTTCTACATACGAAGAGAGATGATGGTTACTATCCCGTGAGCCGATTAAACAGCCAAGGTCAGCTTGTCCCTGAATGTACGGTTTATCTGACTGAGCAGGAGGTGGCGACTTTATTGACAGTGATGAAAGCCAGCCAGCAGAGTATTGACTTACCCTTATCATTAAAGTTCTTTTTAGCGCACGAAGAAAAACGCGTCCCCCATCAACCCGCCCCAACCACAACTGACGAAAAAGAAAATCGTCTGAAACGAAAAAGAAACTCACCACCATCGGTAACCCAACTTTTCTTTCAACAACCACCCACGTTACATTTTGACCATAGTCCTGTTTATGCGGGCCATCTTGCACCTCATCAAATGTCCGTCATCGGCCAGGCCTATATGTTGCCTGCCTTCTCTACACAATCCGGAGAAATTCCTATGAAAAAAACACCGCCGAATGAAGCTCCCTACGCGTCCAGTGGTAATAATGTTCCTCAAGCGAATGGTGCCCTGATAAGCGCGAGACTTATTGAGGTCAAAAACAAAATCACGATGATTCAAGAAAAACTACGGTTTTCTCAAGGACTTGGTAAAGAGACCACCGATGTTCACTTGCAACTATTACTGAATCGATTGCAAGAGGAGGAGGCAAAAATGGGAGGAGGGCTTCAATCGAGCCCCTTAATCATCGCTGACAAAATTACGGCGGGTGACATGGAAACTATCCTGATTTCGATTGAGGCGATAGAAAATCAAATTCCTGTTTTATCGTCTTCTCCTCCTTTGCAAAGAGGCAGTATTAATCCAGGCATCGTGGGCGGCCTGTATGCACAGGGTGGCGCAAGCTCTGTGGCGCAGGTTGAGGGAATCAGTTACACCAAAGCAGAGGAAAAAATTCACGTGATTGACATAGATTATGTCGACTTACCTTTAAATGATGGCGAGCGATTAGCGTTACAACTCATGATACAAAATGAAGGAGCAACAATATTTGGCTACATTCCTGATTCGATTGTTAAGGAAGACGATTGTATTATTCAAATAAGCTTTAAATCCGAGAGCGCTGCTAAAAAATGCCAGAAGCTCATTGAGCAAGGAGTACTTCGCTTTAAAAATGCTCCCTCACACATCTTACTCCCCCAGGGATAGCTCCATCATCGAGCGTCAGTCCTACGGGTGATGGAGAGGAGAAAGGGCAGGGTAGCCATGAAAATCGCTTTTATGGCTCGGCGGACAGCGTTATTAGGATGGGTAATGCCAAGCTGTCTCATCTGACGGCGATAGGAACGCAGAAAAAAGAAAAAACCCACATTAACAAAGGAACAATTAACCACATATATAATACTACGCAGCCTTCTTTTGCTTTTTCTTCAGAAACCATAACTCCTGTTGAGACGCTGATAGCCCAAGCCAATGTCAACTTAAAGAAAAGTTACTGCCGTGACATTGCCATCCCTTATCTATTACACGATTCTATCAAACATACGCTGTATAACTGTTATGTTCCCCTAACTCTGATTCAGAAAGAAGAGTATAAAGCACATGAAAGGCAGTTTACTCAAGGGAATCGCAAGCCGGAGGAAAAAGGGACTCCTTCTCTTTTTCATTATGACCTTCTTTATCAGCAGGACGCGCCCATTGAGGTCAGCGATTTATGGGAGCCAGCGAGGTATGCACTTAAACAAGCCAAAAAGCACGCCCCTGATTTACCCACTACCCCCATAAATCCCCGGCGCCTGGTGATATGCGGCGCGGCGGGCATGGGGAAAACCACGATGCTGCGGTGTATTGCTGCGCATTGGGGCAGGGAGGATTCTGCTAACCAGGAATATGCATTCGATATTGCCTCCTGGCGAGCGCATTTTGATATCGTGCTACATCTGTCCTTACGGAGTTTGCTCACTTATGAGTCGGCTTTAGGCTCGAAAGCGGAGAGGGCTGAGTTAATGGTTTATCTGGCTGATTGGCTTGAGCAGCAGCACCATTGTTTACGTCAAGACCAGGCTCATTTACTGGTGAGTCTCCTTGACTCCCTCGAGCAGGATTTATTGCCGCACAGTCGGCTTTTATTGTTACTGGATGGGTTTGATGAAGTCAGCAGCTTGTTAAATGACTATACTCCTCTGCCAAGTCTTTCTCATCAAGACATAACGGAAGCGAAAAAACACCATACCTTACGACAGCAACTCCTCAAGCATTTATTGAGTCACACCGATTGGCTATTAACGACAAGGCCCCATCTGGCTGAGTGCCCGTGGCTGGTGGGTGCGACGCATCATCTGGCGCTCACGGGATTCTCACCAAAACATATTCAATCCTATGTCGAGCGCTTTTACCGGGCATTTAATAAAACTGAGCTAGAAGCGCAAGCATTCTTACGTCAGCTCAAACAACCTGAATTACAAGCACTCAGTCGCGTGCCGTTGCAATTAGAGCTGTTGTGTAGTGTCGGGTTAGTAGACTACGATAACCCTTTAGAAAGCACCACAGAGATGAGCCTGACTCAGCTCTATGCAAAGATGCTGCTCATCCTGTGCAAGCGCTTTTTACAAAAACAACCCAGCTATCTTCAGGGATATTATCTTGATGATTTAAGCAGTAGGGCGCTGATAACCCACTGTCGTCTTCCCTTGCAATGGTTGTCCAACTTAGCTTTAGAAGCCATGCTGAGTCAAAAAACAGCACTAAATCTTTCTAGTTTAGCAAAAGACCATTCTTTGCGGCGAATGATTGAAGCGCTCAAAGAGAAAGGAAAAACGACGGAGGTCAGAAAAGCCTTAGAGGGGTTTGGGGTATTAACCGCCACCAGCGGTTTGGTTCAAAAAAACCTGTGGGCACAGACGTATTATTTTCAGCATTTAACCTATCAGGAATTTTTAGCGGCCTGGATGCTAGCAAGAAAACTCATGACGTGCGCACTTGAGGAGCGACCCGCGATAATTAAGCGCATTCAAGACCCTTTTTATCACCGGATGCAAGTCTTCTTGGTGAGTCTTTTAAGCGAGCCAGCGGTTTTTCCGCTTTTCTTTAACCGTGAGGAAAACCGTCAGCGCCGCGCTGTCGTGTATGCGATATTGCATCCGATATGGAAAGTTTTTTTAGGGAGTGAGATCCAAAGAAAAGGATTGTGGAAGAAAAACTATTCATCGCTCACCTTTATCCATGCCTGTCGTTTACTGACGGCCACCCTGAGTGACCCTGTGATCATCCGAAGTCGCACACGATGTGCGACGAGCGTGAGGAGCCGCAGGTCCGGGTGTTGAGCCGCAGGCGAAACACAAGGGAACCGACACGGCGTTGAGTCATTGTGGGCACTTAGTTCAGAGCGCCAGCGAAGAGATAAGTAGACCGCAGGACTCACGAGCACTCCCGCTGAAGGCGATACTTGTCGCGAGTTTTTTGCTCCTTTTGGTGGACTCGGAGTCCCAAAAGGTTTTGCAAAAAAACGCGACACTATCATCATAAAGCATGCCGTTGCGCCAGCAACGTATAAGTGCGCTATTAAAATAGACGGTTGGTTCTCGCTGCGCTCGTAAATGGTAATCCGGGGACTAGTCCCCAAACCCCTAGGATATTTAGAAACGGAAATTTATACCGGGCAAAGAGCGGTGTTGGTTGCTATTTATCACAATGAGTGATACCTTTTAGTTTAAATTCTCAGAGTCGACAGGATCGCTTTAAACGCGGCTTTGAGAGGTAATGTAATTTAACTGAAGGGTTTAACATGGCAGATTATGCAGACAGATTGTTATCAATTGCGGATAAACGAAAAAAATTATTAGAAGAAGAGGCCAAACTCATTGAGAAGCGAAAAGTAGAAATTGGGGCTCTTGCAGAAAAGCTCGGCCTCTTAACTATATCTGACGAGTTGTTATCGGGAATTTTTCAAGAAGCAAAACAAGCCATTGACAAGAAAAGCGAAAAAATAAAGGAATGGGAAAAGCTCGGCGCTCAATCTAATAACCTTCGCTCCTCAAAAATTGCAAAAAATACGCATGCCAAGCAACACGCCCAAGCAACTTAAAAAAATTAAAGGTGAGCTCGTCTATCTTGAAAGGCAGTATACGCGGATGAAAAATCAAGAGCGCAAAGAAGACACACGACGAAAAATCCAATTGGGCGGGCTTGTGAAAAAAGCCGGGCTCGAAAATGAATCGACCGCCGTTTTGTATGGGATGTTATTAGAAGGCGTTGAAAACTTATTAAGCGACAATGCCGAAATATTCCGCGCGCGCTGGAAAGTTAAAGGCGATATTGCTTTTACGCGTGAGAAAAAATAATTCATTTTTTGAAAAAAATAAACTTGTTATTTTTTTTTGTTATGGTATTCTGGTTATGCAGTACAGGCGGGGACAGTGCGACCTGAAAGTCGCTTAATGTAATTGATTCGGAAGATGAATCCTGCTGTTCTACCAGCA
>JAIELR010000255.1 GCA_019752835.1 Gammaproteobacteria bacterium
GAAAACAGCTGGATTGAAATGGAAGATTGGCCATTGGCCGACTATGAGGAGCTTTTGTCCCTAACTCAGCACCCTGTTTCAGGTGTATTGGACTTGGTGGTGACCAAACCCGTCCAGTTCCTCAGTGGGCTGGCACAAAATGTATGGGGGTTTTTGGCGCGCGCTCCCAGCAAAGTTTCCCCGACCCAATTGTTTGGTGGGGGAGAACCCCGAAAGCTGTGGGAGCTGTTAACGAGCCGAGCGCCAAAGAATTACCATCTACTATTTGATACTACGACGGCCGAGGGTTTAAAGCACGCTATTGAGACTCGCTATATCGTCAAAGACAATGATAAGATGCCCGCTGTTTTAACGACGCGACGGCTACCGATAGTGAATATTTCTCCTTTGTTGCTGGCCTTTTTAGCGTTTCATGAGCAGTATCAAGATAGACCCTTTTATAAAACCTATGTAAAAAACTCACCATTCAATGCGGACGTAGCCTCATTGCCTTTTTATCATGTAGATAGAGAGAGGGGCTATGTTTACCTGGCTGAAGCGGCAGCTGAAGGGAACATCCTCCTCCCAGGACAGGCGGGGAATCTTCAGGATTTGCTGAACGTGCTTGAAGCCATGCGCGTGCGTAAGGGCGGAGCTGCCATTCTCAAACAATGGGGGCAAGACTACATAGCTTATTTAGAAGTTGTCATGGTAAAAATTAGAAAAACCGTTGCTCTGAATGAAGCGGAGCTCGCTGAGCAAAAACAAAGATTTGCTGATAACAGTGCCGTGCTCAATGAGTTACGAGCCACATTGGAAGTCTCCCAAAGTGAATTGACTCAGTTAACCAAAGAGCTGAGCGAACTGAAAGCTCTTCAACAAGAGGCGGCTAATCAAAAAGGTAGCGGTGGTAGTTTATCGCTTATTATGGATTCAGCGGTTGCTGAAGAGAAAGGAGGTAAGGCTGAGAATGAAATTCGAATGAGTGAAAAAACGTATCTTGAAGATAAAACCAAAGACAGAGAACTGTTTAATGCTCAGCAAGAAAGAGTGATAAAACATCCCGGTTATGTTCCTCCTAAAAACCAAAAATTTGTTTTTAATGCTGCTGTTGTGGAGAAACGCAACGCAGAGGCTAAAAATAAGATAATACTAAGCAATAATACGAATACACCCGTCATTTATCCTATAGACAACCCGTTGTCAAAGATGCCGTCTCCCCGTCAGTCAGATAATCAACCTTCTTTTTTTCAAAAAGAAAAAGGCATCAAAATGGACGAGGAAGGTGGGCTGTTTAAGGTGAAATTAAATTACGGAGTCTTAAAGTTAAGTGTTGTCCAACGTCAAGAATTGCAAAGGGTGCTCAATGACGATAGCTGTGGGGTAGGAGCTTTTGGCTATGTGGAAAGCTCGGCAATCACTCAAAGTAATTGCATTGTGCAATTGGATTTTGAGGATAAAGAGGCGGCACTGACATTAGTAGAAATGCTTAACCAAACGCTGGCAAAATTCAAACAGCCAGTACCGTCAGCAGTTTCTTCTTCCTTCCAAGAGCACCTAAACAACCCAAAATAGGGGGCGGTGAGGCAAATGAGCGTTTTGTCTCACCGCCTAACATTTACTATGTATCAGAGGCGGCTTTGGCGATAGGTGCTAATGCTATTGCGAAGAATAAGCGTATTGAAAAACACGAACACATCGAATTCCCCATGCCTGAAGAAGCTAAACAGCGGGGGCATTGTATTGTCAACACCCCTCACTTATTTTATGAACTTCAACCGTGGGGGGCTATCCCAAAATCGAATCCAAATTTTGTGGAACGCGGCAACACACTGGCTGAATTAAAAGCGATTTTTTCAACCTCAAATCGGCGTGGAGGCCATCACCAGGCAAACGTTGATGTTAAGTTGGCCCAGGGGATTGTGGGTTTTGGTGGCGTGGGGAAGACCCAGTTAGCCAGGGAATACGTGCGTCGTCTTTGTGATGAAGAGGAAGACGAGAATATCCAAGCGACAGAGCGGCAATCAATAGTTCTTGCTCAAAACCGTCGTTATGCCTTGAAGCTGTGGTTACGGGGTGAGAAAATTTTGCTCGCAGATGATTTGCGTAAACTCGTTGACTGGTTAGGGTTAGCCATTGAACCCAATACCCCAATACAAAACATTGCACAACGAGTTTATGAACGTCTTGCTCATCTTTCTCCCGAAGGAGCCGCCCCACGGGTTTTATTGGTAATAGATGATGGGCACTGGGAGGAAGGATTGAAGGCACTGTTGCCGGATGAGTGCTACCGTCATCGGTTTCATTGGTTGCTAACGTCCCGTGAGCAGCTCATATGGAAAGAGTATTTTGGTCAAACGTACCATCCTTGTCGGTTGGACATCTTTACCGAGGATGAAGCTGATGCCTATTTTGACAAAGCGTTTTCAAAAGAAGCGAAAGCAGGTGCTGATTATACGCCTGAGAACCGAGCTTTGTTAGCGCGGCAGTTAGAGTCTCTTCCTTTAGCGCTAGCCCAAGCGGTGGCGTATATTAATCAGCAATGCCATCGAGGCGAAGGGATTCAGGATTACCTTGCTGTCCTGGAACAACGGGCGCTGCATCTTGACTTTGACCAAAAGGTCGAAGACTATACTCGACCGGTAATTACCACCTGGTTAATCTCATTGCACCGCTTATTGGCAGAGTCGCCTACAGCGGTGGAATTACTTCTGGCCTGTGGCTATTTATCGGGAGCACATATCCCTCTTGGATTGCTCAGGGCTTACAAAGGGGATATTCAAGGAGAAGATGCCCTCATAAAAGCCACGGTGTTAAAAGCCGTGGAATGCCTGGTAAATTATTCCTTGCTAGAAGATACTTCTCCCCAAACTGTTAAAATACACACCTTATTACAAGAAGTACTGCGCGGTTGGTTAGGTGGGCAGTTATTGTCCCTGATAGAGCGAGAAGCCACCCACAAAGAAATTCAACTCCTCGATGAGATGGTGTTGCAGCGGACCGCGATAAAAAAAGAAGGTATTTTGCCTACATTGGCAAAAGCACTGACGGAACATGCCGAAGAATGGGCTCTTACCGTCGAGGAGGTTAAGCGGCGAATAGCTTTAATTCCTCATTTGGAGGCCTTGATAATTCATTGGGAGGCGACAGCTTTAGTCCAGGAAAAAGAAAACCACGTAATCTTATATTATCTTTATAAGCAGTTAGGAACTATACAACTGTACTTGTGCGGTGATGCAAACGTCGCTTTAGACATCTATCAATATGCACTGCTTCTTGCTGAGCGTCACTATGGTAAAGACAATCTAGAGATTGCGATAGCGCTCGAAAATTTAGGCAACGCCTATGGCGATTTGGGGGACGCAACACAGCAAAAGGCGTTGCAAGAACGTGCTCTGGTTATCCAGGAGCGTCACTATGGCCCGGATCATCCCGAGGTGGCGATAACGCTCGTTAACCTAGGCAACGCCTATGGCACTTCGGGGGATGCATCACGGAAAAAAGCGTTGCAAGAACGTGCTCTGGTTATCCAGGAGCGTCACTATGGCCTCGATCACCCGGAAGTGGCGGCTACGCTCGTTAACTTAGGCAGTGCCTATGGCGCTTTGGGCGATATGCCACGAGCAAAAGAACTGCTGGAGCGTGCCCTGGTTATCCAGGAGCGTTACTATGGTAAAGATTATCCCCGGGTGGCGACAACGCTCAACAACCTAGGCAGCGTCTATGGCGCTTTGGGGGATGCGACGCGGTCAAAAGAATTGCTGGAGCGTGCCCTAGTTATCCAAGAGTCTTACTTTGGCCCCGATCATCCCGAGGTGGCGATAACGCTCAACAACTTAGGCAATGTCAATGACGCTTTGAGGGATGCGTCACAGCAAAAAGCGTTGCAGGAGCGGGCTCTAGTTATCCAGGAGCGTTACTATGGTAAAGATCATCCCGGGGTGGTGATAACGCTCGAAAACCTAGGCAGCGCCTATGGTGCTTTGGGCGATATGTCACGAGCAAAAGAACTGCTGGAGCGTGCCCTGGTTATCCAGGAGTCTTACTTTGGCAAAGACCATCCAGCGGCTGCGAAAACACGAGTTAACGTGGGAGACATTTATTGTAGGTTGGGCAGTTATTTGTGCAGGACTGGCCACATAATACAGGCTATTGAATCGTATGAGCAGTCTATCACTATTAATCCTGAGAAAACTGAGATTTACCACAATTTGGCTTGTTGTTATTTTACTCAAGGCGAATTTGATAAAGCCGACACTTGTTTTCAAACAGGTATTGCTTTTCATTTAACACCGGGCATTCTTGCAGAATATAGTCATTTTCTGGTAAAACAAAAACGTTTTAATGAAGCTATGCTGTACTTGCAACAATGCCTGGCTTACTCAGAAGATGGGAAGCTTTCTTACAGTTTGAGTGATATTAATACGGTCGTGCCTGCCATACAGCAAATGATAAAGACTCAGCCGGCGGCATTACTTTTTTTTTCTGCTAAAGGTCTTGCCTTTTATTTGCAAGCCTGTTGCCACTTAGAAGTAAAAAGTGATGATTTAGCTATTACTCAGAGCTTAACAGCGTTCGAAGAATTGATTAAAGTCATGGGAGAAGCAAGCGAACAAAGTAGCCAGGCAATTCAACAGGCCAGCTACTATTTTCTGCTAGGCGATATTTATGAGAAATGTGAAGATATAACACAAGCACGCTTTTACTATAGAAAAGCTTGCCAGCTCAATGAGCACTTTACAAAAATTATAAAAATTCCATTGATGAAGCTATCTCGCATGCATAATAACCCATCAGAAATTTTTGATGTTGAATCTTACTATCCTTCGGACTCTCCTATCCACTCCTATAGAATAAATGAAGTTACAATAGAACCTTCCTTAGAGGCAGGAGAACCAATTCGCGAAAAAGGAGCTACGAATATTTCTGAGGAAGAAGACAGGGCAAGCGCGATTAACGATACAATAAATTCGAACAGTGAAGATGAATTCCCTGATAAACAAACATTGAACATGTAATTTCCAAGCCCGATAACCCTAATTACTGGGTGCAAAAAGTCATAGCAGAATGCTCTCTTTGTCATTTATTGCGGCTTGTCGGGTCACAGCCAGTAAATATCCTTGTGGGCTCAAAAATATTTTTTATGAGATAAGTTAATAATTTTATTAAGGAGAAGAAAAGTGGTTAGTTGTAATGATGTTCGTGTTGATGCGATTCTTCCCATTAAAAATTCAATAGTTAATTTTTATGGTGACACTATTCTAACAACTCGTTGCTAGTTTCAGAAAACAATAAATGATATTAAATCAATAGGTTAAACTATCTCCTTAAATTGGTGCAAAACAAAAAAGGAGACATGATATTGGCGAAATCACTGAAAAACCCGCATTTTAATGCGATTCCGACGTCATTAACCCAAGAACAGTTCAATGAATTTGTCTTACCGCACTTAAGACCGGGTAAGCGAGGCCCTGCACCCAAACTCTCATTATACAAAATATTCTCTTATATTTTATGGGTTCTCTATACCGGTGTACAGTGGCACATGTTGTCTATTGCTCAGAATAAAGACGGTCAGCCAGAAATCCATTATACACGGATATTTCGTAAATATGTTCAATGAGTCTACGACGGCTCATTGGTTAAACTCTTTGAGCAGTCTGTTGTTAAATTAAAGCAACATAGCTTATTAGACCTCTCGGTATTACACGGTGACGGCTCTACCCATGGCGTTAAAAAAGGCGGTGATAATATCGGTTACAGTGGCCATAAACATTTTAAAGCTGAAAAAATAGTGGCCATTGTCGATAGGAACCTCAATATAAAAAGCAGCATCATGAGTCTGGATTCTGCTTACGACAGTTTTAAAAATCGTAAAATGATTTTCAATGCCGGGATGCAACCGAATATCAAAGAAAATCCCCGTAACCGTAAACAAACCAAGCGCGGACGCAAGCGCTTTTATGACGAAGCCATTTACCAAGAGCGATTTAGAACCGTCGAGCGCGTTTGAGCTACTACAGTTAATCAATCTGCGTCACTTCGTTTAATCGATTTCGTCCTGTCTCGATGATACAAAATGGTTCTACCAGAATTTCTATCGCCTAAAATTGAGCTATTCCAGACTAAAAATAATTTTTTAACACCCAATCTTCACTTTTTTTAATGAATCGATTCGACGGATTTTATTTTTGATAATCTGATCATTTCGATGCTACCGCTAATCCGGGAAACTAGCAACGAGTTGAACGAGTTGTTTGCTAAAAATGATTAAAATTAATACCATAATTGTACTCAAAATCCAATTTAGTTTCTTTAGCATATTCATTATTTGGATTAAGCGCTAGTGATTTATCCAATAACTCACCAATCGCACCAACATCCTGTGGCGTCCTAACTTGATAATGAAAGGCAGCGTATTTTGCATATACGTCACTCAATACACGGCAATATTTTTCTTGTATTTTTTCCCCATCTAGTTTTTTGGCGATTAAATAAGCCTCCTCAAGTTTTTTGGCGGCTCTCTCACCATTCGGCGCTTCGCGATTAAGACATTTA
>JAIELR010000124.1 GCA_019752835.1 Gammaproteobacteria bacterium
AGATGGACATGTACAAGTGTAGTTCAATTTTGACTTTTTCAAGTCCAAGAAGTCGATTATTTTAAATAAGCATTTTATATTTGTTTATGGCTAAATTATAAATCATTTTATAATTTAGTAAATTGCTGAATTTTAATCTTATTTTTTAAGGGCTTAAACGCTGGATTAACCAATCTCCTTTAGCATTTTTCGTATAACACATGCGATCATGTAAACGGCCGCGACGACCTTGAAAAAATTCCACGCTGACAGGTTTGACACAATAGCCACCCCAAAAGGTTGGACAAGGAATAGCTTGATTTTCAAAATGTTTAATCGCATCAGCCATATCTTCATCAAGTGCTGACTCATTCAACTGCGTGCTTTGTACCGCCGCGTAAACAGCACATTGACTCTCACGGCTGCGGGTGGCGAAATAAGCAGCGGAACGTTCATATGAAATGCGTTGGGCAATGCCACGAATGCGAACTTGATGACACACTTCGTGCCAATAAAAGTTGAGGGCAACATGAGCATTCTGCTCGAGTTGTTGACCTTTAGTGCTCGCATAATGCGTAAAAAAAACAAATCCATCATCATCAATTTCTTTGAGCAAAACCACTCGGCTATCGGGTTGATTGAGGGCATCAACAGTTGATAATACCATGGCATTGGGTTCAGGATTACCGGAGCGCACAGCTTCTTGATACCATTGTACAAATTGCACAATGGGATCATCAGGCATATCGCTTAAAAGCAATCGCGTCTCGCTATAATCGCGCCTGGTTTGTTGACAATCTAATCGTTTCATTTTTCTGTTTCAGCATCGGCAAGCGCGTTTTTCATGAGGATGGCTTCCTGCATTTTGGCATGAATTTCTGTAGAAGAGCCTTCTTCGGGCCAGATGGGCTTGCCAATTTTTATTGTGATAATTCCTGGTCGTTTTAACCAACCATGCTTAGGCCAGCATTTTGCGGCATCGTGAGTTAGAGGAACTAAGGGAACGCCTGCTGTTTTAGCGAGGATAGAGGCCCCCGAGCGAAATTGTCCCGGTTGATTGAGTGGCATACGTTTGCCCTCAGGAAAAATAATCACTGTACGTCCTTTTTGCAATCGTGCACTCCCTTGTTTAAGGACTTGCTCCATGGCGTTGGTTTTTTGCGCCCTATCAATCGCAATCGGTTCAAGCAAATGTAACGCCCAGCCGAAAAAAGGAAGGTTAAGGAGTTCTTTTTTTAATACATAGCAAACATTAGGAAAAATAACGGGAAAAGCCAGTGTTTCCCAGGTAGATTGATGATTGCTTGCAATAACAAAAGGCGCTGGAGGCAAGTTTTCAAGTCCATAAATTTCATAGCGAACATGGCAGATTTTTTTTGCTAGAAAAACAACGCATCGCTGCCAAGCGACGACGATATGGTAACGTGGTTCATAAGGCAGCCAAAAACAAGCGAGGCTGAACATGGCAAAAAATGGAACGGTCATAAACATGAGAAAATTAAATAGAAGTGAGCGCAGGTATAGCATGATGGTGACCTAAAATGATTTCAGAGATGTATATACTACTCGCAATTGAATCTGCAGCGTTGTTGCTGCCGACATTTGATTTGGGCCATCCATGGCCCTCACCTCTTCGAGGCGGCTTGCAGCCGTCAAAATTGGCTATCCTGCCAATTTTTCGCCGTCCTCATGTACAGGAAGTACACTCCGGCGTCTCGAGTCAGCAGCGCCTAGCTGCAAATCCAATTGCGAGTAGTATAGTGAGCGGATTTTTATAAAATATCAAGGTTTTTTGTAGGGCCAGCCCTCTGTGACCGCCCGAAGATGGGCAGTCACAGGGATGACCTCTACAAAAAAATATAAAACATATTTAACGGACTTAAAATTTAAGCAATTTCATCCGAGTAAACAGGCTTATGATCTTTTCGCTTTTTTACAGGCGATTTCGCATTAGCCGCTTCTTCTTCATCTTCTAGAACGTGCGGACGACGATCTTGATAAAACTCAGTTAAAGCCTGTGTCATAACACCTAATACGCGATAAGGTTTGTCAACACGATTCGTTTGGAAATCTTGATTGATGGGTTTTAAGTATAAATCAGGTCCATCAAGCAACATTTGCTTAAATTGCATTTTGGCATGACCTTCAACATAAATGGCAACAAAGTCTTTATCTTGTGGCTTAATTTCAGGATCAAAGATCAAGATTGAGTTTTCTGGGAAGCGTGGTCCCATCGTTGTGTCTTCAACACGTGTCGCAAACGCTTTTTCGCTGACAACCGCTTCGGTTGAAATATAACTTTCAACTTCACTGTATACACGACGAGGCCAATGCGCAGCTTGTTCCCAATTTAAGAGTGGGAGTTTAATCCAAGCGCGGTAATAAGGATTATGGCTACCTTTGAAACGATCTTTAGGCAAAGGTTCATCGCCAATTAATTGACTAATGTTCACATTAAAAAATTTAGCAATAGGACTTAACGAACCAACCTTTGGGTTGTCCGTTTCACCGGATGCCATGCGATGGATAACCGGTTGGCCTACACCTGTACGGCGGGCTAATTCGGTAACAGTAATTCCAACTTCATGCATCAGTGCTTTTAGAATGATGCTTAAATTGGACATAGCTTCAGTTGCATTTTGAGTAAACGACATTGCGATTCTCTCCCTAAAGATATTGTATCATTACTCGAGTATTGAGTTAGGCTCACTGAGCCGCAAATTCAAGACCGAATAATAGTTTATGGTAATGTCTCAATTTCAAGACGCGCCTATTAAAACATAAAAAAAGGAGATTTGCACCTATTTTATAATTTTTTTTAATATTTTAGGTTATTTAGGTTCATTTTTTCATTAATAATATCTTAATTACATACAACTGAGACTCAAGAAAATTGTAAATTTTCGATGAGAAAAAATTACGTAACATATTGTAAATAAATGTTTATTTATAAAGTGGAGGTAAGATTTCAAAAGGTAAATTTGTTCAATTCAACAAAAATTAAGAAAAGATTATGACTATGAAAAAAATGCGCGCAATAGTTTTTGATCTTGCAGGTAGTTCACATTCAGAAATTCAAACTCTCTCGTCACAGCCAATGATAAAACGCAGCGCAATATGAGATCTATTTTCTGGATTGCGCTGTGCTTCCTTTGTGCTAAAATATTGACACTTCATGCGTAAAATTAAGTTGCTCGACTATGTAGACCATTTTTCGCGCAGACCGAACCAACACCGAAAATGTATTGAGCAAGTGATCATTAATTTCGTCGAGCAATAAATCGTAGGTAATTATGCAAATTGAATTAAGCGAATAAATTAGATCTATGAGTTCAGTACGCAAATCTTCATTTTTTGCCTCAGGATTTAAAACAAACAAACGTTTTTCCGAGATATTGGTATTTTTCTCATAAAGCGCTTGATATACAATAAATATTAACTAAAAAATTTTTTTGATCTTGGTGCTTCGATATTATTTAATGTCTCATTAAATAAAATATCTTTTTTTTCGTTTATTTTTGGAAAAATAAAGCTAACATTGTCCACTATATCGATAAGATCAAGATGTTCATTTTTTGCGAAATTTTCTGAAACAGCGTGATTCATCAAATTTATTAATGGTGTAAAGTATCCGTTTATATTGATTATCACTAATGGTTTTTTTATTTCTCCTAACTTTATTGCATTCCAAACTTTAAAAATTTCCTCAAAGGTTCCTAACCCACCTGGCATAGCAACGAAAGCATCTGCAATTTCAATCATTTTTTGTTTTCTACTCTCCATGTCTGCCGTATAAACTAATTCAGAGAGGTTTTGATGAGTTATTTCTGTAGGAAGCCCCGACAGAGGAACAACACCGATGACTTGTTTTCCTGCATTTAATATAGAGTTGGCAATTACCCCCATTAGACCAATATTTGATCCACCATAAACAAGAGTTGCATCATTTTTTATTATTTCAATTGCAAAATTCTGCGTGGTTTCAGCATAAATTGTATTCCCTCCATTATTTGCACCCAAAAATACACAAATTTTCAAATCGTTCTCCTAATAAATACATAAAATAAGTTGTTATTTTAGCAATTCATTTTTATTTAGGTATCCCGTATTAACTACGGGTTTGTCTAGGACTTGCTTGTTTCTAGTCGGGGGGCAATAAAGCGATAAAATCACCTTTTAACATTTATTACCCCGCGGCATGCCGCGGGGTAATAAACTACCATGGAGGTTGTCAGGAGGGAGAAGAATAAAGAAAAAGCATTAAGCAATTTCATCCGAGTAAACAGGCTTATGATCTTTTCGCTTTTTTACAGGCGATTTCGCATTAGCCGCTTCTTCTTCATCTTCTAGAACGTGCGGACGACGATCTTGATAAAACTCAGTTAAAGCCTGTGTCATAACACCTAATACGCGATAAGGTTTGTCAACACGATTCGTTTGGAAATCTTGATTGATGGGTTTTAAGTATAAATCAGGTCCATCAAGCAACATTTGCTTAAATTGCATTTTGGCATGACCTTCAACATAAATGGCAACAAAGTCTTTATCTTGTGGCTTAATTTCAGGATCAAAGATCAAGATTGAGTTTTCTGGGAAGCGTGGTCCCATCGTTGTGTCTTCAACACGTGTCGCAAACGCTTTTTCGCTGACAACCGCTTCGGTTGAAATATAACTTTCAACTTCACTGTATACACGACGAGGCCAATGCGCAGCTTGTTCCCAATTTAAGAGTGGGAGTTTAATCCAAGCGCGGTAATAAGGATTATGGCTACCTTTGAAACGATCTTTAGGCAAAGGTTCATCGCCAATTAATTGACTAATGTTCACATTAAAAAATTTAGCAATAGGACTTAACGAACCAACCTTTGGGTTGTCCGTTTCACCGGATGCCATGCGATGGATAACCGGTTGGCCTACACCTGTACGGCGGGCTAATTCGGTAACAGTAATTCCAACTTCATGCATCAGTGCTTTTAGAATGATGCTTAAATTGGACATAGCTTCAGTTGCATTTTGAGTAAACGACATTGCGATTCTCTCCCTTCCAAGATATTGTATAATTATTCGGGCATGGAATCTGCGGGGCTTAGCCGCAAGTTCAAGTCCTAAATAACAGCTTTATTGATAGTGTCTTAAATTTCCAAGACGCGCCTATTAAAACATAAAAAAAGGGAATTTGCACCTATTTTGTAAATTTTTTTTAATATTTTAGGTGACTTTATCTTACTTACCCGTTAATATTACCCTATCATTTACTACTGAATTTCAAGAAAGCCTCATGTTATCGATCAGAAAAAAATCATCTATCTTATTGTAAATAAATATTTTTTTTTAAAATTGAAATATGATTTTCAGGGATAAATTCGTTTAATTCAATATAAATTAAGAAAAGATTAGGACTATGGAAAAAATGCGTGCAATAGTTTTTGACCAGCCAGGCAGTTCAAAAGTTTTACATTTTGGAAACATTGAAACCCCAAAACCCGCACTGGAGCAGATATTAGTTAAAGTGCATGCGACCGCGTTGAATCGTGCCGATAGTTTACAACGTCAAGGTCATTATCCTCCTCCCCCGGGTGATTCTTCTGTTTTAGGTCTTGAAATAGCCGGTGAGGTTATTGCGCTCGGCGAGCAAGTAACAGAATTCGCTATAGGTGATCGTGTTTTCGGTTTAGTCGGCGGTGGGGGATATGCTGCTTATTGTCTGTTAGACGCAAAAATGGCAATGCGTATGCCTACTCACTGGGATTATACCTATGCAGCTGCAATCCCGGAGGTCTTTTTAACCGCCAATGAAACTATTTTTGAACTGGGACAATTAAAACAAGGCGAGCGCTTATTATTGCACGCAGCCGCTAGTGGTGTTGGCACAACGGCGATTCAAATGGCAAAAAATATAGACGTTCAGGTTTTTGCGACAGCTGGAAGTGATGAAAAATGTGAGCGTGTATTAGCGTTGGGGGCGACAGCCTCCCTGAATTATAAACAACAAGACTTTTTGCCTTGGATTATGCATTTAACCAATAATGAAGGGGTTGACGTCGTTGAGGATTTTGTTGGTTTGGATAATTTTGAACGAAATTTGGCTGCACTCAAATCGGAAGGGCGTTTGCTTCAGGTGGCAACCATGTGTGTCCTTCCGGTGAGAACGGAAAACCAAGTAAAAATAATTTGAGTTTGAAAATGATTTAAATTTTTCTTGACTTTTGAGAGAATGGGGATCTTAATACGGATTCAATTAAACTTTAAAAGATCTGAAATTCATGTCAAGACAAAAAAACAAACCAGAAATTATTAAACTGTCTGCAAAATATCTTGATGAAATTCAATTGCGTTTGACAGAAAATTCACTCAACGAGGCAGATAAAAAAATTATTTCGACAATTTTAATCACTTATGAATGGTTATGTCATCCAACTCGTTGCTAGTTTCCCGGCTTAGCGGTAGCATTGAAATGATCAGATTATCAAAAATAAGATCCATCGATTCGATTGGTTGAAAAAAGTAAAAATTGAGTGGTGAAAAACTATTTTTAGTCTGAAATAGCTCAATTTTAGG